>CAJPLH010000239.1 GCA_905371275.1 Prevotellaceae bacterium | reverse complement strand
AATGCGCGATGTAGGGATAAGGGTTGGCGCGTTTGCCCAGTAGATGCACATAGTCGCCCATGGCTTCTTGTGCAAGTGCTTGCTCTATGAGCGCGCTATCGCCATAACCAATGATGAACCAATGCACGTTGATGCCTTTTTCGCGAAGCAATCGGCAGAAGCGTGGAATGCTCTCTATGTTTTTGGGGTAGGAAAAGCGTCCAATGGTGAGCAGGTGCACCGCATCTTTGTACAAAGGCATATCGTCTGGACGCTCCCCGCGTGCGCGTTGTCGCACAAAATGAGTGGTCAGCACATTATCGATGCGCAACAACTTGGGACGAAGCGATGGAAACACCGAGCAAAAAGTTTCGCTCACGTGGTCGGAAATGCTCACTATGTGGTCAAATCCGCTCCAAACAGGCAATTCCAATGCCGCATTCACGTCAATAGTGCTATAGTCTGTGTGAATCCACGCCACCTTTTTGCGGGCATCTACCTTTTGCTGCACAATGTTGTGGGGAGTCAAATAGGAAATGGCTAAATCATAATGACCAAGATGTTCCAATGAAGGCAAAATAGGAGTGACATACCGACCGACGTAGCCAAAAATCGCACTACCGTCCTTTGGGTGCTTCTGCAGAGTGTAGCGTTGCATAGCCCATTTCGCACGTAGTCTTGCCCACGCCATTCGCCATTCTCCTGCCAGAAGAGTCTCTTTTAAGGGGCGCTCAATGTAGCGATACGTCTTAGGTGCTTCGATTTGTTTCACCCAACTAGGGATGAATTCCATCATTTCTCCGCGCGGATCGTAGACGAGCAAGTCCACCTCAACCTGTTGAGGGTCGAGTGCCAAGAGGAGATTGATGAGGCTTGTTTCCACCCCTCCAATTTCTAAATAGTGGATGGCTATGAAAAGGCGCATACTTGTTGCTATCTATCGTGTCGGTGCATTAGAAAAAGACTATGCACCTTCTTCTAGTACAATCTTATTGAACTTTTCCAGTTCTTCTGGATTGCCTTTGACTTCCGTTTTAAGATATTCTCGTATTGTTTCTATTTCTTCTGGATGCAGCAGTAAATGAGCTATGGCATCAGCCACAGACTCAGCATTAATTTCTGCAACCATTCCATTTTTACCAGGTTTCATTTGCATTTCCCATCCGCGATAAGCAGTCGTAACCACCGGAGTGTTCAACATACGCGCCTCAGCAATAGAATTTCCAAACCCTTCGAAACGAGACGTTTGCACATAAAGTGTGGCATGCTTCACATAAGGATAGGGATTTGGCACAGGCCCTGGTAATATCAAATGGTCTTGCAGGTGGTGTTGAGTTATGTAGGCTGCCATTTGTTCACGATAGCTTCCTTCTCCAAACACAAACCATTTGAAGGTGAGCCCTCTTTCTTTGAGCATTCGTGCTGTATCTAGCAGTATATCCATGCCCTTTGCGTTTTGTTCGAGACGTGCGGCTGTCACAAGGTGAGGCACGTTTTCCGTAGCCCATTCAGGTTGAAAAGCAGCCGCACATTTTTCCACATAAGTCACAGAGAAAGGGTCGTTAATGGTGATCGTTTTTTCTGCAAATTCGGGATAATAAGCCACAAACGAATTGTTTACGTCTTGAGAAATGGCGATGATCTTGTCGAACCCATCGTAAACTTGTCTGTTCATTTCTATGAGTGACTTTGGAGGATTAAAAGGAGTGTTCAAATAAGTCACCTTTTGTTTTGCGTCCACTTTTTCAAGCACGTAGAAACTGGGAAGATAATGCCCATAGCCTATTGCCACGTCATACACTGTGCTACTCTTTTCGTATTGATGCTTTGTTTGCTGCCAAACAAAGTAGTCCAGTTCTCTTCCATTAAACGTATTTTTTCTTATTCCAATGGCTAATTTTAGTCGTGTCCATAGTTTGCCTAAGTGACCAGTCATGAGCTGTCCACAAAGACTTTTTTGGGTGAAACTAGTCCAAGAGGTGGGAGGTAGCACATTGACTTCTTGAGGCACCGACTGCATGAAGGCACCGTCAAAAGCAAAAAGTTGTAAGTCTACGTCATACTTACTATAATCAAGCAAGGACAGAAGCGTGATGAGGCTTTTTTCCGCTCCGCCAATTCGGAGGGAGTCTAAGACAAAGAGGATTTTCGGTTTGAGCATTTCTTAGTGGGTTATGAGGAGGTTGCAATGTGAGTTGTCTAGAATAGAGCAGAAGCCATTATATCAATAACAAGTAGCACTATTTCATTCTGATGAGCTTTTGGGGTTAAATCATAGGGAAAGTCAAATCCTCGTAGGATAATTCTAAAAACTTATGTCTGAAAATTCTGTTTTTGATTCTACAGAAGATTCCTCCTAGTAGACTTTGTTCCCATTTTAGTTTTGTCCAGAGATTTGGAGCATATTGCGCTATCAACGGAGCATATTGTCGTCTGGCATTTTGTGCATACTGTTCAAACACCATGCAAGTATTCTCGTCTTTTGTGCGCTTTGCGGCTGCGCAGTGCACAAATATCTGCTCCAGATATTCGGGTATCACATCAGATAGGA
>CAJPLH010000238.1 GCA_905371275.1 Prevotellaceae bacterium | reverse complement strand
AGAACGAACGAGCAACAAGATGCCAACAAGAAAATGAAAGATGGCAGGAAGTTATCTTCTCTATAACAAATTGCACTATAACGGTATAATGAACGATTTGGGGTAAAGCACGACAATGAGCTAAACGGACGAGACAACAATGGTGTTGCGCAGTTCAAGAGTGCAGTTTTTCTCATCGAGAGAAAGGATGGCTGCAAATATGCGCAGGATTGGTTGGTATCAAAATGGCTGACGCGCCCAAATGCTTATTGTTGTTCTCTAATTTAGGTGTTTTTCTTCCATTTCTGAGCCAGGTTGCAGTGCTCCCCTCCGCTGTTTGCGGAGAGTAGTTGGGTGGAAACAGAGTTTGAAGGCTCTTCAGTTTTTTTCTTTCCTAAAAACACCGTAGTTTCTCATTTATTTATCCCCTTTACTCCTTGAAAAGTTTTTCAGAACTCGGTTTGCGAGAAGAACTCCTCACCGCAATTAGCGAGATGGGCTACGAAAACCCCACTCCCGTGCAAGAAGCAGTGATTCCTGTTCTTCTGCATCAACCAAATTTCCCTCAATCTCTTTCTACATCGGCTACGGACGAAGAAGCGACAGCGCTCTCTCAACCTCTTTCTGCATCAGAAACTGACGAAGAAGCAGCAGAAAACGCTGAGACTCCTTTGGCGGAAGCTGACAAAAAGCATCGCGATGTCATTGCTTTGGCACAAACGGGTACAGGTAAAACCGCTGCTTATGGTTTGCCCGTGCTACAAAACATTGATCCCAAAGATCGCACCACGCAAGTGGTGATTTTGAGTCCAACACGCGAACTCTGTTTGCAGATTGCTGATGATTTGAAAGATTATAGTCGCTACATTGATGGGCTTCACGTGGTTGCTGTCTACGGTGGCACCAGCATTGAAGGACAAATTCGTCAACTCAAGAAGGGTTGTCAAATCATTGTGGCTACTCCTGGACGTCTCATCGACTTGATGCACCGCAAGGTGGCACAACTGCATAGTGTGCGCAACATTGTGCTTGACGAAGCGGACGAGATGCTCAACATGGGCTTCACTGATAGCATTGACGAAATTCTTGCAGATTTGCCAGAAGAGCGTCAAACGCTTCTTTTCTCTGCGACAATGGGACCAGAGATTGAGCGCATTGCGAAGAGTTACCTCAAAGATTACCAAGAAATTGTGGTGGGTAGCCGCAATGAAGGTGCTGAACACGTGAATCATACATATTATCTCGTGAAAGCACAAGACAAATATGCCGCACTCAAACGAGTTGTGGACTACTACCCTCGCATTTATGGCATTATCTTCTGCCGCACGCGTCTCGAAACGCAAGAGGTGGCTGATCAACTCATCAAAGATGGGTATAGTGCAGAGGCTTTGCACGGAGATTTGGCACAAGCGCAACGCGATTTGACCATGCAGAAGTTCCGTCAGCATCGCACACAACTTCTTGTGGCTACGGATGTTGCTGCACGTGGACTTGATGTGAACGAACTGACGCACGTCATCAACTATGGTTTACCCGATGATGTGGAAAACTATACGCACCGCTCTGGTCGTACCGGACGCGCAGGAAAACGCGGTACTTCGATTTCTATCATCCACGTGCGCGAAAAAGGTAAAGTGCGCATCATCGAACGCGTCATTGGCAAGAAGTTTGAAGTGGGTGTTTTGCCTGAACCACAAGAGATTTGCAGCAAACAACTCTATAAAGTCATTGATGAACTCGAACATACCGAGGTAGACGAAGAGCAAATAGCTCCTTTCCTTCCAGAAGTGATGCACAAATTGGAATGGCTGTCGAAAGAAGAACTCGTGAAGCGTCTTGTTCAAAACGAATTTGGTCGTTTCCTCTCCTATTATGCCAATGCTCCCGAGATTGTGCAACCCACCGACCGTCCCGACAAAAAGGGTGAGGCTGCTGCCGAACGCCGTGTGCAGCGCAAAGAACGCGCAAAACAAGGTGGTGGTGCGAGTCAAGAAGCCGAAGAGGGTTACAAGCGTTTGTTCCTCAACTTTGGTAAGAAAGACAATTTCTTTGCGCGAGAAATCATCAACCTTGTCAATCGCTACGTGAAAGGTAAGGTAGAAATTGGTCGCATCGATTTGCTTCCCACTTGCTCCTTCTTTGAAGTTCCCGAGGAAGACGCTGAACTGGTGAAGGCAAAGATGGCGAAGGCTAAAGTAGGCGAACGCCGTGTGGTGGTAGACGATGCCGACCGCACAGATGCCGATATGAGTCAACGTCTGCGTGGTCGCGAAGGAAAGCGCGGAAAGTCTGAGCGCGGTTATGAGAAATCTGATCGTTATGCCGACCGTGGTGCAAAGACTTACGGCAAGGGTGCAAGAAAATCCGATCGTAATGGCTACGATGCCAAGCCTTCTCGCAAGAAAAATGCGAAAGATGGCTTTGACGGTCGCAACAATTCTCAAGACAACAAATATAAGAAAGACGACTGGATGCAATTCTTCGGTCGATAACTTCTACAAAGTGGTGCATTTGCTTCGGCATTTTCACCACTTTGGTGCTTTTTCCTCCACAATATAA
>CAJPLH010000237.1 GCA_905371275.1 Prevotellaceae bacterium | reverse complement strand
TGACACCGATAGGTTTTCCTGGTGAGAAGCATCAAGATGCTGGTCGCAAGCGCAAACCAGTAGAAGAAGTATTTGTAGACTTAGTGTAGCGAACCTCTGCAAAACAAATGTAGCCAGTACATCTCCTTGGCAAGTTTGCTTCGAATGGAACGAAGAGACTGCGCTAAACCTATACCGGTCGAATGACCGATTGGGGATAATAATCTGTGGAATCATATGTTTGGTGTATTAGATGGCCTTCGCCGTGAGAGAAAAGGATGAGAGCCGCACGCTTATTGGTGTGCCTCTATAAGTATATGGGGCGATAAAGCCCCAAAGAGGGAATAAATCGCAGAAAACTGCAGTTTTTTCTATATGTAGTGTTTGTATTGCGATGTGGAGGTGTCAGAATTCGGTATAAATGTGGTTTTGCTTCTTCTTGCTCCCAACGAGAAATGAAAAAAGCAAGAGTAACGCGATGAGTGTTTCTCGTGCGTACGTGTAACGCGCGCGCATTCTACAACGATTTTGATTTTTTGCTGTCACAAGTGTCACAGCGGAGGGCAGAAAATGAGGAATAAGGCAACAAAAAATGAAGGAAAAACAGCAAAACAGTGGGGTGAAAAGTCTGTTTTTCGCTATCGCGATGCATATAATTTGAGAGGGTGCATCGCTGAATTGTTAAAAGTTTTTCAAGATAATGGTGTAAAATATTGATATTTAGTGGTTTATGAAGAAGTCTGTGACACTTGTGACAGCAAAAAGTATAAAACTCCTGTCAGTGCGCGCGTACGCGTACGCGCGAGAGAGGGTGATTATAGGTATTTTTACAATTCATTCATTGCCGTTCTCATCTTGCTTCTTCTACCTTCCATTAGCTTACAAAGGAAACGACTTGTCGTTTTATAGAAAACAAGCCGTCGTTTTGTGAAAAACAAGCCGTCATTTAATGAAAAACAAGCTGTCGTTTTATAGAAAACAAGCCGTTGTTTTATGAAAAACAAGTCGTTGTTTTATGAAAAACAAGTCGTTGTTTTACGAAAATCGTTCTATGATGAGATGCACCAAACGGGGAAAAGCGTAGTTTTCGCGCTCTATCCAAGGAATGCGGATAAATTCGTCCCGCCATTCTGGGTGCATATCAAAGACTTTGGAGAAATTTCCCCAAAGGGCATAGCCGTCTGCGTGGAGTTTTCGGTGAGTCAGTTGGTGTGTGAGCCCCGACACAAGGGGTTGCAACGTTGCCCCTTGTTGGAGAAACGGTTGGAGGGTAGGGTGTTGCAGGAGTTCCTCTGAAGTTGGAGGAGCTGGGAATTCCAACAAAAGCGGTTCGTAAAGACCTTGCCAAATATCGCCTTTGCCGCGTCGGTGAATCCAAGTGTAGACTCCTTCTGGGGACATTGTTTGTTTGCTCAGGGCTTTGTTCGTTGTTAATGGCCTAGGGAGAACCTCCGTTGCGCTGCTGGCCTTTTCTGCCAAATGCGGAGGTTCGAAGAGCCAAATATACACAAAGTAGCGTTGCGAAACAGCCACTTTCTTTGCTTTTATGGGCAACGTTTCAACCGTTCCTTCTGCCAAAGCACAACAACCGTCAGACATCGGGCAAAGCAAACATTGTGGAGCGCGTGGTGTGCATTGCAATGCTCCAAAATCCATAATTGCCTGATTATAGTCGGCAGCGCGCGATGATACCATCAACTCTTGAGCCAGTGCAGCAAATTCTTTCTTGCCCGCTGTGCTGTCAATGGGAGTGGAGATGCCAAAATAGCGCGCGAGCACCCGATAGACGTTGCCATCTACGACAGCCGTGGGGAGGTCGTAAGCAAAAGAACAGATGGCAGCTGCTGTGTAGTCGCCAACGCCTTTCAATTTTCTCACCCCCTCATAGTCCGTGGGAAAACCACCTTGCGCCACAATCTGCTGAGCTGCTGCGTGCAGGTTTCGAGCGCGTGAATAATATCCCAAACCTTCCCAAAGGCGCATCACCTCATCTTCGGGTGCTGCGGCCAATGTCTCCACCGTGGGGAAGCGTTCGATGAAGCGCAAATAGTAGTTGTAGCCTTGCGCAACACGAGTTTGTTGGAGGATGATTTCTGAAATCCAAATACGATAAGGGTCGCGAGTGCTGCGCCACGGCAGTTCGCGTCCAAATTCATCATACCAAGCAAGTAAGCGTTGTGAGAAAGGGTGGGGAGAAGTCGTCTTTTCGTGTTCTGTCACCGTTGTTAGTTGTAGTGTTTGTGCGAGAGGAGGTTGTAGCACTTTCGGGATTCCTAGTAGAAATCTACACGAGCAAGCCTAGGGCGAATGCTCTGTCATCAAAGGGTATAAGAAGGGAGGTGCATTATGTGATAGGAGCAATCAGAGTGATTGGCAAAGTTCCTCGAGTGCTTCAGTAGTTTCTACCACATGAATTTTGTTGCGCACCGTCTGATGCACGAGATTTGTTGCCACCATTTCGTCCAAGAGTTCCACAAGTTTATTCCAGCATCCCTCTACATTGTATAATACAAGGTGTTTGCGCGTGCCACCTATGGTGATTTCTGCCATAAGGGTAAATATTTCATCGAGCGTACCCACACCACCGG
>CAJPLH010000236.1 GCA_905371275.1 Prevotellaceae bacterium | reverse complement strand
ATCTTTACCAACATACGCGCATATTTCGCACGACTTTCTCACCAATCACAACAAGACGCAGCGCAGCGCGTACAGCAACTAGTCACCAAAGAAGCAGAACGCACGCTCCAAATTCGAGAGTTTCAAGGCGAACTATATTTGTCCTTCAACAACCGACCCATTCTCCCTTTCAATGGACGAGACAGCGAAGAACGAAAGGAAGCGCAAAGAATAGCCGTGGAAGTCCTCAACCTAGCACGCAGCACATATCGTGACTATCTCATCACACTAGAAAAAGATAAGAGCCTATGAAATCATTTGGAACGGTAATGCCAAGCCAAGCAAGACGAAGGCAAGGACATCTGGGTAGCGAGATTTTTCTTTGAGAAACAATATGTAGCACGCAAATTCAACTCATACGAAGAAGCCGAAGCTTACCGACAGAAAGTAGAAGCAGCCCGAAGAGCGAATGATTTTGATTTCCTATATGCAGAGATAGAAGCGAAGAAGCGAGAAATCAAAGCAAGGAAAGCCGAGAACGAGCGCAAGGCCCAGGATGAAGGAACAATACAGAAGCGAAACAAATACGACTGGGAAGCACAAAACGTGTCACCAGAACACATCAAGAAAACACGAAAGCGTCTGGAACACTTCACTCACGAGTTGCTCCTCCCTATGACTGTAAGACGTGAAAAGCTAGACGAGTTGATAAGGCGCATCCACGAAGCAGACCCCGAGCAAATCCTTTGTTGCAATCGTCCTATCACCATACCGCCACAGCGCATCATTTTCTTAGGATTTCGCACCCCACGATTTGGCAGCATCTATGTCTACAACATAGCGCGCAATTTGCTAGGAGACCACGTGCAGCTCAAAATGAAGCCAATAGACGAGCATACCCCACGGAATGTTCCAAAGCCATAAGGGGAAGCAGGAAACAAAAAACGTAATCAAACCCGAAAATAATCTCTATTTTATT
Source organism: Prevotellaceae bacterium (assembly GCA_905371275.1). GTDB lineage: Bacteria > Bacteroidota > Bacteroidia > Bacteroidales > Bacteroidaceae > Alloprevotella. The sequence continues at coordinate 1,638 of CAJPLH010000236.1, read as the reverse complement.
TGGTGGTTGGCGGCAAAATAGCCATCTTTGCAACGCACCTTTCGCTATTATGTAGCGTCTTTCTCAACTCTTTAAAAAAACAAACGCAATGGAAGAAAAACAATACGTGCTGCGTTATCATTTTCAGCACTCACAGCCCGTTCAGCTTTCTAGCTTCGTGCAATCGTTGGAAGCACTGAGCGAAGAATTTGCCGCTTTCTCACACGCACGGGGCGACAAGTTGATGAGCCCTGGGCTCTACTTGGAAAAAGTAGAAGAGGGGAGCATCATTTGTGATTTGATTGTCAAAATTGGTAAGGACGTTATCCCTATGATAGAAGGGGTGAATACCCTAGCCGATTTTTTCCAACACCTCAAGGCCATTTGGAATCATTTCCTCGGTCGTGGTGAGTTGCCCCCTAACGTAAGCACTAAGAGCTTGCAACGCGCCTCCTCCGTAGTCACTCCAGCAGCAGAAGACCCGAATAGTAGCCTTATCGCCAGCGTTATGGAAGTCACCAACGGCAGCATCTATGTCTATAACAACTGCAATATCACCATCAACAACCAAGAGAGCAACGCACTTCAAAACAATGTCAATCGAGAGGTGACCACTCGCAAAGAGCAGGAAGTGGAAGAACATGTGTATGAACGTGAGCTTTTGCAGCTCAGTCAGCTCAACAAAGACAAGTCTGCTGATTACGGCACGATTGAGAAGATAAGCCCCAAGCCCATGAAGCTACTATTTAACGAAGACGACAAGGGACTTTTAACGATGGAGACCGAAGAGAATCCTTTTCAGTGGCTCTACTGGGTGGACGTTCGCGCACTCGTGGCAGGTGGCAAAGTGAAGGCCTACGAGATACTCAAAGTTCGATCACGATTTAAGGACGACAATATGGCTTAAAACAATCCACGATAAATTCTATCAATCCATTTCACCACAACAAAAACAACCTCAAAGAGCCGTTATTTCGCAAAAGGTCGTACTTTTGTAGTGAATAATAATCATACGCATCTCCTGCAACGACACAAAAAATAAGCAAAGCGATTAACAATCTAGGGGAAGAACTTATGCAAATGGAGTTTGCCTAAGGCTTTGGTGAAGCAAAACATTGATTTATTACATTCGCTCTCCGAATCTCAATTAAAAACTCCAACAGCCCTCACTTCTAAACGAGTGAGGGCTTTCTTTTTGTATGTGAACATGCGTTCAATTATAGAAACTTGTTGGTCTTTCGCCATAAGCACACAGAGAAAATTGACACTTAGCGTCAAAAATTCAAGTCTTTAACACTGCATTTCAAGAAATAAATAGTATCTTTGTAATAATCAAGAACAAAGCACTCCTGGTGGCATTACGGCTACCTAGGGGTGCTTTTTGTTTATACCTAAATACTTAACCAATCGAGCGTATGAAAGTTTATTTGAGCGGAGAGATTAGCGGTCTTGATATTAGGGTCGCAAGAGAGAGGTTCGCAAAAGCAGAAAATTTGTGGAAGAATCTAGGAGTGGAGGTTGTCAATCCACTAAAAAATGGATTGTCAATCGAGGACGACTGGATAAAGCACATCAGTAGGGATTTGGAGCTGCTCAATGAGTGCAAATATGTCTACATGATGGAAGGGTGGCAAAGGAGTGTTGGGGCTTGTGTTGAGT
>CAJPLH010000235.1 GCA_905371275.1 Prevotellaceae bacterium | reverse complement strand
AAAAGGAGATGCAGCAAAAACAAGTTTTGCAACATCTCCTTTTCCTCGTTTCTTCTCCGCAGAACACTACACTCCCCTACCAGAACTATCGACGCTACCCACTTCCTTGGTATGTAAATAATTAACCGTTATGGCAAAATCCAATTTTGGCCAATAAAAAGCAGTAACATATCGTTCCTCTCCTTTCTTCGCATCAGTCTGTTTGATAGAAACAGGGATGATTTCATCAGAAGGGAGAACTTGTCGGAGTCTTTCATCCGTAGAGAGCGGCACTTCAACCTTTGATACGCTTAAGTCCTTGCCCTCAACCTTGATTTCTATTGCTTTTCGCCCCACAATGACATCCGTAACCAGAAGTTCTTCGGGGGAATAGGGCTTCCACCCGTTGACACTAAAGAACAGTTGGAGTTTGAAGTCCAACAATCTTCTGATAAGCACATCTTGCTCTTGGTCTTTAGGCACCCATTCGTGACTTTCTTTGATGAGGTAGTTTTCGTTTTGTCTCACTAGTCTGACCCATTCATCATTTTTCTCAATGCGACAAAGCGTAGAAGGCAACACAGACTTAGTCTTGCGACTTGTTGCGGCATTTTCCTCAAAATCTAAGCATAAGGTTTGCTTGTCATCGCTCAGTTCATAGCAATAGTTACTATAAGCTGGTATAGCATTGTCCGTAAACGTATTGCAGCGCATTTGCTTTCGCCAATCATCAAAGACGGGTTGATGCAACTTGCACATTTTGAAACTAAACTTACTTTCTTGGCGAAGGACTTCAAACTCTAACCAGACATACATCAATGGGATGCGCTCGCCAGACGTCGTTATGGTTGGTTCCAAGATAGCCCACACGTGCGCTTTTTCATCGGAAGGTAGTGTGTTCTCTGCATACCACCAAGACAATTTGCCCAGTCCCATCACTTTTCCCACTTGATTCAAGGAGAGAAATGCAAAAGGATCAATTGCGCTTCGCAACAAGAAGGAGCCAAAAGCCACACTCACCGCAGCAGAGAACGATAATCGCTGAAGCAAAACGTCATACATATCGGCATAGGCTTCAAAATACTCCAATAGTTTGAAGTCGCTTCTTAAATAATTGGCTAAATCTTCATAGGCAGACTTCAAGAGCGCAACATTAGGCTGAGACTTGTTGAGCGAATACCAGGTTTCGTCCTCGAGCGTTTCATCGTTTTGCAGCATAAAACTTCTGTAAGCTGCTTTGCGATGGCTCTGATGGCGATTTACGCTGAACAGTCCCTTTTGGCGCAAATAGAAAGCTGCAAGAGTTTCAAAGAACGCTTGAGGATTGTTGGCAAACAACTGATTTAATTCCAGCCACCACTTCGGTGCTTGTTCCCTATCATCAAATGGGGATTGGGATTTTAAGAAACAAGCAATCCATTTTTCGGCTATCTTTTCCTTTTTGACGTTGCGAGCATCGGCATCATCGGACATTTTCAAAGACAAGTCCAACACAACGCGCGCATTGAGCAGCTCTTGTGGTTTAAAGCCATAATAACTTTTGAGACTGTCCCAAATGGAGTTGGTCGATTCCTCGTAGATCCTCTTTTTCCTATCTACATAACGCTTGAGAATTCCCTTATCCACTCCTAGTCGAATGGCAAGGACTGAATCGGAAGTTGAGAAATACCGCTGGCGAAGCACAGCTAGAATCGTTTCTTGTCTAGCTTCGCAAGGAACGCTATCTGAGAGTACGTTTAATTCGTTCTCCTTTTGGGGTTCTACCTTATTATTTGCCATATTATTGTTGCTTTATTTGACTGCAAAGGTAGGCTCTTTTCTATAAACAAACAAAATTCCTTGTGGCATATCGCTCCCCTTTCGTAAAACTAGGTGCATCATCTCTCACTCGCGCACCTAATCATCATTTTCTAAAAACTCCAAGCACTGCGCAACTGCAAATAACCAAGATAAATAACTACTTTTGCAATGCAAATCAACATATACTTCCAGAAAAGTTGAAATAAAAGAACGCCATGTCGGAAGAAAGCTATATCTTTGCAACAGCAACAATGAAGGATTGGCCATTCGCCACCTTACTTGGTTGTTTGCTATATGCGCTTTCTGCGTTGTCTTAAGGTACGAAATCGGCAAAATTTCAAGCATCACAAAGACAGCAAACATGGCGTTCCCCTTTTGTCTATGACAAATGCGGTCGATACATTGTGCACTCATAAGGAGTGCACAATGTTAATCGATTTCTTTTTTCATTGAAACGAACAGTTCTGTTCTGTCAGACTGTACTTTCATTGAGTTTGTTTTCTGTTTTTTGTAGACAAGAAAAAGAAATCTATTCTTTCGCATTATTGTTATACTTAGGCGTGAGCAGTTTGTTTCTTCTGTGATGAGGTGTTTGCCGATACCTGTACCTAGAAGTTAAGACTGACTTGCGCCATTTTTGTGTTCAAGCCTTTCCTTTCTTCTACAAGCGAAAACATTGTAATCTTTATATTATGGCACTCTACACCATCACCACCAAAATGCGCAAACACGCTCCTAGCGGTCAATTACTCATTGAGCCTGGAATGTCAGTCACCGTTCCTTGCAATGCAGGAAATCCAGTGTACTTTAACAACGG
>CAJPLH010000234.1 GCA_905371275.1 Prevotellaceae bacterium | reverse complement strand
AATGAGTAGACGTGCCGAGCGTGCTTCGGCCTTTGCCGAGCGTCACAACATTCCTCACTGGTATACGGATGCGCAAAATCTTGTTACGGATCCAAACGTCGACGCCATCTACATTGCCACTCCGCCTTCCACGCACGCTACTTATGCTATCATGGCCTTGAATGCTCAGAAGGCTGTATATGTGGAAAAGCCGTTAGCTACACACTATTCCGATTGTTTACGTATCAATCGAGTAGCAGCTAATCAACATACCCCTTGTTTTGTGGCCTACTATCGCAGATATCTCCCTTATTTTCAACGTGTGAAATCGCTGGTTGAAACTGGAGCTATTGGAAAAGTTCTTTCTGCACAAATTCGCTTCTCTGTTCCTCCTAGAGATTTAGATTATAATTCAATAAATCTCCCTTGGCGGTTACAACCCGATATTGCTGGTGGGGGATATTTCTATGATTTAGCCCCACACCAACTAGATTTCCTTCAACAACTTTTTGGCCCTATTGTAGAAGTTCAAGGATTTAAGGCCAATGTACGCTTGTTATATAGCACAGAAGACTCCGTTAGCGCTGCTTTTCGTTTTGCCAATGGGCTGCCGGCTTCGGGCACTTGGTGCTTCGTAGCACACGAGAGTGCCAAGGAAGATAGAATCCTACTCATTGGCGACAAAGGCCAGATCTCTTTTTCTGTTTTCACCTATCAAGCCATTCATTTGCAGAATGAAGAAGTAGATCAATACATTGAGATTGAAAATCCTGAGCACGTTCAAGTCCCTTTGCTCCAAAACATCATGGAACATCTCAGCGGAACTGGCATTTGCACTTGTGACTCCGTCAGTGCTACCCCAACAAACTGGGCAATTGATAGGATATTAGGTAAATTCTAAGCACCAAATGGGCTACTTCTCTTTGTAAATCGATAGTTTCCCTTCCCTATTTGCTCCAAAATCACCGAAAAAGTGCTATCTTTGCACAGAAATAATGCATCCTTATGGTGTATTATTGCTGCATTTGTCAGACAAACAACTTTTGTAAATCTAATTTACACCTATATATATGGAACTTGCCACAAAATACTCTCCCGAAGCAGTGGAGGGAAAATGGTACGAATACTGGACAAACCATAAACTCTTTAGCTCAAAACCCGATGATCGTGAGCCTTACACCGTTGTAATTCCCCCTCCCAACGTGACGGGAGTGCTGCATATGGGGCACATCCTCAACAACACGATTCAAGACATCTTGGTGCGCCGCGCAAGAATGGAAGGAAAGAATGCGTGCTGGGTGCCAGGAACAGACCACGCTTCCATTGCAACCGAAGCAAAGGTTGTAAATAAACTCGCCCAACAAGGTATCCGCAAATTGGATCTCACCCGTGAAGAGTTCTTGAAGCACGCTTGGGATTGGACGGAAGAACATGGCGGTATCATTCTTAAGCAATTGCGCAAGATTGGTGCTTCTTGTGATTGGGACAGAACTGGCTTCACAATGGACGAAACTCGCTCAGAGAGTGTCATTAAAGTCTTTGTAGACCTATATAATAAAGGCCTTATTTATCGTGGTCTTCGCATGGTGAACTGGGATCCTAAAGCACAAACTGCACTTTCTAACGAAGAAGTAATTTATCGTGAAGAGAAGAGCAAGCTGTACTACCTCAAGTATTATGTGGTCAATGATAACGGCACCACAACTGGCGTAGAAGGTGAAGTGCTTCATTCAGACGAAAAGGGTCGATATGCAGTTGTCGCAACCACTCGTCCTGAAACAATCATGGGTGACACGGCTATGTGCATCAACCCCAAAGACCCCAAGAACGGTTGGCTCAAAGGTCAGCAAGTTCGCGTGCCACTCGTAGATAGAGTTATCCCTGTTATTGAAGACAGATATGTTGATATTGAATTCGGTACGGGCTGTTTGAAGGTGACTCCTGCCCACGATGTCAATGACTATGCCCTAGGTAAGAAGCACAACCTCGAAACCATCGACATTTTCAATGCAGACGGCACCATCTCTGAAGCGGCTGGAATGTATATTGGTCAAGATCGTATGGCAGTGCGCAAGCAAATTGCTGATGATTTGGCCGCAGCTGGTCTTCTTGAAAAGGTGGAGGATTATGACAACAAGGTTGGATACAGCGAACGTAACGCAGATACAGCTGTAGAACCTCGCCTTTGCATGCAGTGGTATCTGAATATGCAGCACTTTGCAGACCTTGCATTGCCTCCTGTAATGGACGACGAGATCAAGTTCTACCCTGCTAAATATAAGAACACCTACAATAATTGGCTTTCTAACATTCAAGATTGGTGTATCAGTCGTCAATTGTGGTGGGGACATCGCATTCCTGCTTATTATCTAAGTGCACCTAATGCAGAAGTAGAAGAATTTGTGGTGGCCAACAGCCTTGAAGAAGCTGTGCAAGTGGCTTCTGATAAATACGGACGTGAGGTAAAAGCTGAAGAATTGCGCCAAGATGACGACGCACTCGACACTTGGTTCTCTTCTTGGTTGTGGCCCATCTCACTTTTCGATGGTATCAACAACCCCAACAACGAAGAAATCAACTACTACTACCCTACCAGCGACCTTGTCACAGGTCCCGATATTATTTTCTTCTGGGTGGCACGTATGATTATGGCAGGT
>CAJPLH010000233.1 GCA_905371275.1 Prevotellaceae bacterium | reverse complement strand
ATAAAATTACCCTTCGCAATCACTACGACATTATAGACATCGCCCTTTGGTGCGACTATGTAGATATGCTCCGTAGATTGGGTAAAGACATCCACAATCCGAAGTATGTTTGTCCCGAAAACTTACAAGAAGCTCACGACAAGGCACAGCGAAAGTTGCAGGCTCAGCGAGATAAGGAAGCCGAAGCTCAAAGACGACAGAAAGCGATAGAAAACGAGGAGCGTTTTCAAGAACTCAAATCCCCATTCTTTGGCATCACCTTTACAGACGGGGTTATCCAAGTGAAAGTCTTAGAGAGCGTGCAGGAATATTTAGAGGAAGGAGTATCAATGCACCATTGCGTATTCGACAATGCCTACCATCTCAAAGAAAACTCACTGATACTTTCGGCTACCATTGAGGGCAGACGGATAGAAACGATTGAGGCCAATTTGGACACGCTCAAAGTGGTGCAAAGTCGTGGAATGTGCAACAAGAATACTACGACCAAATTGTAAACCTCGTAAATGCTAATAAACGGCTAATCCGTCAGCGAATGAGACAAACAGCATAAAGTACAAACCATAAAACTATCACAGCAATGAAAGCAGAAATAGAAAGCATCGTATGTAACTGGACAGATAAGATACCCCACATTCTTGTAAGGGTTATTAACGCCATAGTCCTATCAGCCAACAAAGATGAATTGAAAGATGCAATCAACAAGATTTCCGAAGATACGAAACTTGACAAATTCTTTGCCTATGGGTATGGGCGCACTCACTTTGGGCTCACCCATCGCAGATTATCCAATGGTGAGTCGATGGAACGTAGATTGTTAATCGTAAAATTTTGAAGATATGAAACAGAGATTTTTAGCATATACGAAATTCGTATTCGATGGTGTGTTTGACGTAATTGCGGAGAGCAAGGAAGATGCACGATAAAAAAATCCTGCAAGATTGCAGGCTGGTGATGGGAGGAAGCATTCATAGCACCTTGCCAAACGATGAAATAAATTGGCTTTTTGCATTCATCCCGATAAGCTAATAGACTACATTACAAAGAACTGGTAACAATCCCCTAAACAATTCCAAGAGACGCGCAATACAAAACTTGCGTAGCTTCTTTTCTTTGCCTTTGAACAAGCAGGCGACCAAAGCAAAGAAGCAAAAGAAAGTTGGGGAGAACAAGAATTCTAATAGATAAAATGTCAACATCCTGCCATATTGTCTTGCTTGCAGTAATTTTAAGTTTGGGCATATATTTTGTATACAAAGAAACATGTTTAATATTTAAGACCCCAGCCAAAGGACTGGTATTTTCAATTATGGGAATAAAACCCGGCCCCAAAAGGATTGCGAAATCCACTGGACAGCCTGACAAAAGGCAAAGGGATAACAAATCCACTCCAGGTAATACCCCTTCCCTAAAACCTCACATTCATAAGAAGGGGGACTAATTCATTCATGGATTTCCTTAAAGAAGCCTCTAATGATGAGTATTCATCATTAGAGGCTTTATGAATGAAAAAGAAAATACTTGACTTGTCTTCTTTTTATCAACCCACGAAGCACTCTACTCTTGTATTGACAAAATGAAACATAATCCCAATAGAAATTCTTGTATCCAGTTTCTATCTTACGCAGCAGCCTACTCTTAGGGTGCTTTCCATAACCAAGCAATCGTCCCCCCCTACATTGTAGGCAAGCAAGGTCAGCAGGGCATCCTTACCATACCCTTTGAAGGGTTCAAAACATTTCCAAAGATCGGCACGAAGCAGTGAGTCTGCCTGCCGTTCCGTCATATCTGCCGTGAAGTTTTCGCCTGGTTGCAGCTGATGACTATATCCAACATACGGATAATTCTTCAGCCGTGCATGCCCTCAAAGTATTTCACAACAACTACCGCACTCTCAAAAGGGGGCAAGTCTGCCAGCCGCACCCTGCGCTGTGCAAGGGTCAGCTGACAGAACAGGCAGAATACACAAAGTAAAATGAAAGAATTTATCGCTCGCATCAATTATGTTTTTAGTGGTGAGAAGATACAAGTTTGTCCTTGCCCTCTTCCCGCTCGTTGTTAAAACTAAAGGTCAGTTGCTGCACCTTACCGAAACTATCCTCCACATATACATCAATCGTCTGTCGATCGGTAGAGTGCGAAGTGTAATACAAACGGATTTCCTTTTGCATCAACAAATAGCGGTCGTTGGGAGAAAGCAACATGCCATCCTCCAAACGCAATTCCCCCTTCCCATCGGGTTGGAAATAGCGAATCGTATAGCGCGTGTCCTTAAACCCAAATCGGTCATTGGACCGTTATAATGATGTTTGTTATGGAGAGAAGATAACTTCCTGTTATCTTTCATTCGCTTGTTGGCATCTTGTTTTTCGTTCGTTCTCGCCGTAGCCCGCTACGCCTTCGAACTAACGGTAAACAATCTGCTCAACAAACTAATGAAATCTGTTCAGGATCTAATGACCGATTTGGGTTAAAATCTCCTTCCGCTTTGAGCGAACAGCGAATTTCAGCCACTGCCCCCTTTATGATGTCCTTTTGAACGGGCAACGTTTGCAGAGAAAAGTCATAAGCCTGCTGCACATCCAACTCAGGAGTACAACTAGATAGACAAAACCCAGCGAAGGAGAGCACCCCCATCACCC
>CAJPLH010000232.1 GCA_905371275.1 Prevotellaceae bacterium | reverse complement strand
GTAGGCGAAATGTCTAAGCTCCCAGCAGTGGGAAGAAAGACTGCGCTACGACTTGTCTTGCACCTTCTGCGCAAAGATGCTTCGCAAACGCATAGTTTGGCACAAGCGTTATTGGATTTGCGCGATGAAGTGAAGTATTGTCGTCATTGTCACAACATCAGCGACACCGAAGAGTGCGAGATTTGCACACATCCCCACCGCGATAAAAGTACAATCTGTGTTGTTGAAAATGTGCAGAATGTAATGGCAATAGAAGCCACGGGACAATATCGCGGTGTATATCACGTTTTAGGTGGAGTCATAAGTCCGATGGATGGAGTTGGACCAGGTGATTTACATATTCAATCACTGTTAGAACGTGTGGCTACGGGGGAAGTAAAAGAAGTTATATTTGCGCTGAATCCCACAATGGAGGGGGACACAACGAACTTTTATATCTCAAGAAAATTGCAACATCTTCCTTCAGACGAGCATCCAGTTCAAATGAGTGTGTTAGCGCGTGGCATTGGTGTGGGAGATGATTTGGAATATGCAGACGAAGTTACACTGGGACGTTCTTTAATCGACCGCGTGGCGCTCAAACAATAACTATTATAATAGAATAATATGACGTTTAAGAAAAAAGTATATCTGCTCTATGCCGTTGCCATTTTGGTGGCATCTGCGCTGTTCTTCCTTCTCGATGGTAAAGCTGATTTAGTGGGAGATGATTGTGTAAAACTTTATGCGATAGATCTTCTCGTTGTTGTTGTGCCAACGGTGAGTTTGTTCTTTGCTTACAGTTGGGAAAATATGCCTTTCAACAGGAAGCGCCTAGCTAATATTAGAGGCGAGGAGCGTGCGCGTTTGCTTCAAAAAATTGCATTTGTCAAGATTGGATTTTTCATTTTTTCCCTTTGGGCTTGCACGCTGTGCTATGTTTTAGCGAGTTATTCTCACAATACGAAGTATGGCATCATCGTAGCTTTGCTGCACGGCCTACTCGTTATTCCGAAACTTTCTTCGGTAGAAGATTAAACCCAAATCGGTCATTAGACCGTTATAACTTTCTTTCCCTGCATACATTTTCCTATGATTATAAAAACAGCTGACTTTTTTGTCTCCTCTGCTCGTGCTGACCAATGTCCTCAAGACAGTACGCTACCAGAATATGCCTTTATTGGCCGTAGTAATGTGGGTAAAAGTTCACTCATCAATATGCTAACCGGGCGAAAGGCTTTGGCAAAAACATCTTCTACTCCTGGTAAAACGATGTTGGTCAACCACTTCATCATTAACAATGAGTGGTTTCTTGTCGACTTGCCAGGCTACGGCTTTGCCAGACGTGGGAAAAAGGAGATGGAGAAATTCCGTAACCTCATTGAGTACTACATACTAGAGCGTAAACAACTCACTTGCTTGTTTGTGCTTATCGATTCTCGCCTACCACCACAAAAGATTGATTTGGAATTTATTCAGTGGTTAGGCGAAGAAGGTATTCCTTTTTGCATCGTATTCACCAAAGCTGACAAGAACAAAACAGGCGAGTTGAAGAAGAATGTGCAAGGTTTTCTCAAGAAACTTCAAGAAGAATGGGAAGAACTGCCTATGCACTTTGTGACCAGCAGTGAAAAAGGAACGGGACGTACCGAGTTGTTGGACTATATAGATGAAATAAACAATGGTTTGGACTGATAAAGTTCGAAATCTGAAGTTCATATTTATTGGAGTTGCGATAATTATTGTCGCAACTTCTCTGTTTGTCTCCCATCGCTTAGTTGAGGATTTGAAGAATGAGGAGCGCACGCGTATGGAGGTTTGGGCTGCCGCTATGCGCTCTTTGACTGAAGCGGAAGAAAACACGGATTTGAATCTTGTGCTAACAGTTATCAATGGCAACAATTCTATTCCTGTGATTGTTACTGATGAGGAAAACAAGATACTGTCGCATCGCAACTTAGGCATCCAATCAAGAAGTAGTCAGGATTCTTTGAAACAATTGCAAGGTCGTTTGATAGAAATGCGACAAACGGGGAAACATATGAAAATGCCTTTGGAGATAACTTCACAAGAAGACAATACAACGACACAGAGTTCGTCAGAGCAGTTGCTCCACATCAACATCTATTATGAGGAGTCGTTGATTCTTCACCGACTAGCCTTGTTCCCCTATGTCCAGTTGGCGGTGGTCAGTTTGTTTCTGCTGGTTGCACTTGTTGCGTTGTTGTCCACGAAGAAAGCAGAACAGAATCGCGTGTGGGTGGGTTTGACAAAAGAAACAGCACATCAGCTAGGGACTCCAATTTCTTCTTTAATGGCTTGGATTGAAGTGTTGAAAGAAACCTATCCCAATGATGATTTACTAGAAGATATGCAGACGGATGTGCATCGTTTAGAGCGCATCACAGAAAGATTTTCCAAAATTGGTAGTCAGCCTGCGCTTGTAAACACGTCCATCTGTCCGATTATTGCGCAAACAGTGAGTTATCTGCAAAGAAGAATCTCAAGTAGAATTACGATTACCTCGCACATCCATCAAGAGGTTGAACTTCCGCTTTCGGCTCCTCTCTTTGATTGGGTGCTAGAAGTGTTGTGCAAAAACTCAGCTGATGCAATGGCGGGCACTGGGAGTATTGAGATTTCAGGTCAAATAAAGGACGATAGATTTATAATCGACGTCACAGACACGGGAAAAGGCATTGCGCGCAAGAATTTCTCTTC
>CAJPLH010000231.1 GCA_905371275.1 Prevotellaceae bacterium | reverse complement strand
ATGGCGGGAATCTACATCCACGTTCCTTTTTGTGAGAAACGGTGCAGCTATTGCAGTTTTTACAGCACCATTCACGGTGAAAGAGAGAGAAAGGCCTTTGTGCGAAGCCTTGTTGCAGAAATGCAATACCGACAAACCTCCGAAACAATTCACACAGTCTACTTTGGAGGTGGCACTCCTTCGCAACTTGATGCAGATGAATTAGAAGAATGCTTCGAAGCTCTTCATAAAATCTTTCATATTGCACACAATGCAGAATTTACTTTCGAAGCGAACCCCGACGACATTACTCTCTCCAAAGCACAACATCTAGCAGCACTTGGCATCAACCGCCTCAGCTTAGGCATACAGAGTTTCGACGACACACAACTTCTCACAATAAACCGCCGACACACTGCACAACAAGCCCGAGAAGCCATCGACTTCGTCCATCAAGCAGGCATAAACAACCTGAGCATCGATTTGATGTTTGGTCTTCCTCAACAAACGCTCGATGATTGGGAATGGGAATTAAACCAAGCCTTCTCACTCAACATCCAACACCTCTCTGCTTACGCACTCACTTACGAAGAAGGCACACCACTCTATTACGATCGCGCACGAGGGAAAGTGAAAGAGTGCGATGAAGAAACATCATTGGCTATGTTCCGTCTGCTGTCAGACAAAGCGCAAAAAGCTGGCTTTGAGCAGTATGAGATATCCAACTTTTCCCAACCTGGTTTTCGTTCGCGCCATAATTCAAGCTACTGGCAAGGGATTCCTTACTTAGGGTTCGGCCCTGGAGCACATTCCTACGATGGTGCGTTTATCAGACGTTTCAACGAGCACAAACTGCGTGCTTACAATGCTGCAAGTGCTTCCCACGCCACATTTGCTGACGTTCCGCATCAAATAGAAGAGCTTTCTCCCGACGAGAGATACGATGAATTTATTCTCACACGTTTGCGCACAAAAGAGGGAATTCCATTGCAAGAACTCGAAGAAAATCGCTGCGCCTACCTCCTAAAAACTGCGCAACCCTACCTCCAACAAGGACTCCTTCGACTCACTTCTGACAATCGGCTGGAACTTACCCACGATGGCATCTTCGTGTCGGACGACATTATGAGCGAACTTATGTGGGTGTAGTTATGCCAGCAAACAATTGAGCAGTAGCCTTCTGTAAAAATCTGGTAAATCTCCATCTTGCTAATAAAAAACTCTTGGATAAAAGCGCAAAACACCTTACTTTTGCCATTATAGATTTCTAAACGCTATACAAATGGAAAAGAAAACAGTTCTAGTCCTCTTATTATCTGCTTTCTTTGCTCAAAGCAAAGCAAGCAACTTTGCAGCGACAACGCAACCAATGACCGCAGCGCAAATCTCAACCGCGGCGCAACCCGTAGACCTGACCACCGCAGCAGAAGCTGCAACTCCATCTGTGGTTTACATCAAGGTCTCTAGCACCAGTCGTCAAACGCAAGAGCAAGATTTCGATCCATTTTCCGATTTCTTCGGCGACTTTTTTGGTCGTGGTCAACGTAGTCCACAACAACGTCAAGCCCCTAAACGCAGTGGTGCTGGCTCAGGCGTTATTCTCACGGCCGATGGCTACATTGTCACCAACAACCATGTTGTAGAAGATGCTGACGAAATCCTTGTAAAACTCAATGACAACCGCGAATACAAGGGACGCATCATTGGCCTTGACAAGACCACAGACCTCGCTCTTCTCAAGATTGAAGCGAAAGATTTGAAGCCCATTACCGTGGGAAGTAGCGAAAACCTCAAAGTTGGGGAATGGGTATTAGCCATTGGCAATCCCTATGGATTCACTTCCACTGTCACAGCAGGCATCGTCAGTGCAAAAGCACGCTCCCTCCAAAGCAGCACCACCATAGAGAGTTTCATCCAGACCGATGCCGCCATCAATCCTGGTAATTCTGGGGGTGCTTTGGTCAATGTCAAAGGGGAACTAGGGGGCATCAACGCAATGCTCTATTCTCAAACGGGTGCTTACTCTGGATACGGCTTTGCCATTCCCACCACAATTATGAACAAAGTCGTCAAGGATTTCAGAGAATTTGGTGCTGTGCAGCGTGCACTCCTAGGTGTAGCTGGTACCGACGTTTCTAGTTATATCGATGCGCAAAAAGAAAAAGGTCAAGACCCAGACTTAGGAGTGCTGAGTGGATTCTACATTGAAGAAGTTTCAGCAGATGGCGCAGCCGAAGAAGGTGAATTGAAACGTGGAGACGTCATCATTGCCATCGACGGAGTGAAGATTGAGAAATATGGTAACTTGCAAGAACAAATGGCAAGCCATCGCCCAGGCGACAAGGTGAAAGTCACATACGTTCGCAAGAAGAAGACCCACACAGTCACACTAACCCTTCGCAATGTGCAAGGCACTACTTCCAAAATTGAAAGTGTAGACACTGAATCTATGGGAGCCGCATTGCGCGCACTCACCGATGCAGAAAAGTCTGAACTCGGATTGAAAAATGGCATTATCGTTAGTAGCATCAAGGCTGGCAAACTTCAAGAAGCTGGACTTGCAAAAGGCATCATCATCACGCAAGTAAACGACAAAGTCATCAATTCAGTAGCAGATTTTGAAGAAGCAGTGAAGAATGCCAATATGAGTAGCGACCGCGTGCTTTGGATTAGAGCCAAAACCCAAAGCGGACTCAACCGTTCCTACACCGTAGAACTCGGTGAAAGAAAGACTACAACGAAGAAAAA
>CAJPLH010000230.1 GCA_905371275.1 Prevotellaceae bacterium | reverse complement strand
GCCGAAAGATGTTTTGCTACAAAAACATTGGTTATGCGACAAGAAAATCGTAATTTCGCAAAACTCTATCTATTCCCCTCTCTCCTGCAGAGAACATCTCTTCATCAGCGCAGAGAACATCGCTTCAACAGTGTAGAGAGTAGCGATTCATCAGCATAGAGAATATCTCTTCAATATCGCAGAGAATAGCCATTCATCAGCATAAAAAGCCGTTTATCAGCACAACATAGCAATGAAAATCATTCACACCGCCGACCTTCATTTGGGCAACGTCTTTCATCAACACAGTCGTGTGGAAGAACATCGACATTTCTTTCAATGGTTGTTGCAAACATTGAGAGAAGAAACTCCCGATGCACTCATCATCAGTGGCGACATCTTTGACACGCCTAACCCTAGTGTGGAGGTGCAACGCTTGTTTTTTGACTTCCTCACCGACTGCACAGACCAAAACGAGGGTATGCAGGTGGTGATCATTGCTGGTAATCACGATTCCGGAGCGCGCTTGGAAACGGCTGAGGCCTTGTTGCAACAACATAACATCTACGTGCGTGGCACGGTGCACCGCACAGGTGATAGCTATGACTTTGAGCGCAACATTTTGCCACTTTCCACTCGCCATTCGTCAGAGGCCGCAGTGGTGTGCTATGCCCTGCCTTTTTTGCGCGCCATTGACTATCCCCACGGTATGAGCGTGGAAGAGGGACTGAAACACCATCTCGAACAGATGGACAAATGCCACAAAAAGAGCGATTTCAAATCGTTGCCCGTGGTGGTGGCTGCCCATTTCTATGCTGTGGGAGCTTATGTCAATGAAGTGGAACACAGTGAGCGTTTGGTGGTGGGCGGACAAGATGCTGTGTCGGTGGGCAATATGGCCAAACGTTATGCCTACACTGCACTGGGACACATCCACAAGGCGCAGGCGGTGAACGACCTAGATACGGTGCGCTATGCCGGAAGTCCCATTCCCCTTTCTTTTTCCGAACGCGACTATCAGCGCAGTGTCACTTTGCTCAACATCGACGAGGGTGGCAACACTGAGGTGAGCACCCTAGACTACACTCCGCTGTGTGCGCTGCTCACCTTGCCCAAATATGGGTATGCTTCGCCTGAAAAACTGTTGTCGCTGTTGGCCGAATTGCCCGAAGATGATGGCACACAAGCGCGAGAAACGTGGCCTTTCTTGGAACTTCGCGTGGAAATCTCTCAACCCGAACCCGAATTGCGGGCACAAATTGTGCAACAACTGAGCAACAAAGCGGTGCGTTTTTGCCGTGTTGCCACGAATTTAGCTAGTGGTGAGCGAAAAGCAGAAGATTTACCCTCATTGGCCAACAATTTAGAGCAAATTTCTCCCTTAGATTTGGCACAACGACACTATCAAGAACGATTTGATAATGAGATGCCCGATGCGCTACTGCAACGCTTCAAAATGGCTGAGCAGTTGCTCCACGAAGCCTAACCGGCACTCGCACTTTTTCCACTTTTTTCTCTCCTCCCCAACTTTTTCTTCCTCGCATTCTTCATAGCTTAGCCGATATGACGATAGAAACCATCACGATTTGCAACATTACTTCTCTTGCAGGAGAATACACCATAGATTTCACCGCCGAACCTCTGCGCTCTGCTGGTCTTTTTGCCATAACGGGCGACACAGGAGCCGGCAAGAGTAGTTTGCTCGATGCCATATGTTTGGCACTCTACAACACCACTCCGCGTTTGGAAGACAAACAAGAGCGACTGTCTGAGGAACAAAAAGAGTCTATTGGGATGAACAGTGCCAAGGACTCTCGCGCTTATTTGCGTCGTGGGGCAAAAGAAGGCTTCGTCATTGTGCGCTTTTCTGTGCCTTCTGGTGGCACCTATGAAGTAGGTTGGAAAGTGGGTTTGACGCGCAACAATACTTACAAGTCTGTGGAACGCTATTTGGACGAGATTTCTCCCAAAGGTAAGGTGACGCGCGTGTCCGAAGGAGCAACGCAAACACAAGATGAGGTGCAACGTGTGACGGGATTGGACTATGCACAATTCTCTCGCACGGTGCTGTTGGCGCAGGGTAGTTTTGCCAATTTCCTCAAAGCGCAGAGCGCGGAGAAGAGTGAGTTGTTGGAAAAACTCACGGGCACAAAGATTTATGCCGACATTTCGCAGAAAATCTACGAACTGAAGGTGGCTGCAGAAAATGAAGTGGCGAAGGAAGAGTCTAAATTGGAAGGCTTGTTGGAGGGTCGACTCGTGGAAGAAGAGGTGGAGATGCTGCAACATCAAAGCAACTTGCTGGAAAGCGAATTGGCCAACTATGAGGAGCGCAAGATGCGCACGCTTCGTTTTTTGGACTGGCACACGAAAAATGCAGCATTGCACAAAAAATATGCTGAGGCTATGGCCAACAGCGTGGCTGCAAACAACGAATATCTCTTGCTGCGCGACAAGGAAAAGGCTTTGTCGCGCTACGATGCTGTGTTGCCTTTCCGTGAGTCGTATGATGCCATCAAGCACTTGTTGTTCTCTATAAGCCAAAACAAGGAGACTGCCAGAAACATCAAGGAAAAACAAACCTCGCTGGAACAGCAGAAAGAAGAAGCTGGTAAGAAGTTGCTGCAAGCCAAAGAACAAAAAACGTCGGCCGAAACAATGTTGCGCTCACGCAGTGGCGACATCACACGCGGTCACAAACTGCAAGGCGAAATCAGCACCTTAGACACACAATATGGTGAAGCCAACAAAAAGTTTGAGGTTGCTGAGAAACTCCAAAATAGTAGCCAAATGGACTTGCAGACGCGCCAACAAGAAGCAGCAAGTTTGAAGACAAAACTCGATGCCTTGAACTTGGAACGCCAGTCTTTGGAGGTGCAC
>CAJPLH010000229.1 GCA_905371275.1 Prevotellaceae bacterium | reverse complement strand
GGAAACAACCCATCTTCAAGCCCCGTAACAAAGACGGCATCAAACTCTAGACCTTTCGCTGAGTGAATTGTCATAATCGTAACCTTAGGCGTGTCATCGTCTTGCTCGTCGGCGTCCGTTTGGAGAGCACTCTGTTGGAGAAACTTGCTGATTACTATTGTTCTGCGTCCGGTTTCTTCTGTCGTGTCGCGCTCGAATGAGCGAATTGCGCCCAACAACTCTTCCACGTTTTCGCGTTTGCTTTGCCCTTCTGGGCCATCTTCTTTCTGCAAATCTTCTTTGATGCCCGAATACTGTAAGAGTTCTGTCGCAAAATCAAAGGCTCCCATATTGGTTACCCTAGAGCGAAAATCGGTAATGAGGTTGCAAAAGCTCTCCAACTTAGACAGTGTGCCTTTGTTTAAAGCTACACCATATTGTGTGGGTTGTTCGGCCACCGCCCATAGGCTCACGTTGTGCTCGCGCGAAGCAGTGAAAATCTTCTGTAATGTTGTGTTCCCTATGCCACGCGCAGGATAGTTGACAATGCGCTTGAAGGCTTCTTCGTCGTTTAAGTTGGTGACTAGACGAAAATAAGCAATGATGTCTTTGATTTCCTTGCGTTGGTAGAAAGATAATCCGCCGTATATGCGATAGGGGATGTTCTTTTCGCGCAGCGCATCTTCAAAGGAACGGATTTGAGCATTGGTGCGATAGAGTATTGCGATTTCGCTGAGTGCTACATCTTCAGAACGATGAAGACGGGAGATGTGTCCGATGACTTTAGAGGCTTCTTCTTTGTCTGAACTTGAAGGCATCAGTAGGATTTTGTCGCCTTTCTCGTTTTCGCTAAATACCGTCTTTTCGATTTGCTCTTTGTTGTGTCTGATAATGCTGTTGGCTGCATCGACGATGATTTGTGTGGAACGATAGTTGCGCTCTAACTTCAGCGTGATGGCTTCAGGATATTGACGATTAAATTGCAAGATGTTGTCGATGTTTGCACCGCGAAATGAGTAAATGCTTTGGGCATCATCGCCGACAACACAAATGTGATGGTTGTCTTTGGTCAACAAATTGACAATCGCGTGTTGAGCGTAATTCGTGTCTTGGTACTCGTCTACTAGAATGTAACGGAAACGTTGAGCATATTTTTTGCGCACTTCCTCAGCTTTGTCAAAGAGGAGGAAAGTGTAAAGCAACAAATCGTCAAAGTCCATTGCACGAGATGTGCGACAACGCTTAAAATACTCCGTATAGATGCGATGAACATCGGGCATATTGTCGCGCGCATCACGACTCGTCATATGCGTGTCCGCAGCATAGACTTGCGGTAGCATCAAGCGGTTTTTGGCATCGGAAATACGCCCTTGCACTTTCGAGGGTTTGTAAGTCTTATCATCGAGTTTAAGTTCTTTGATGATGGACTTAATGAGCGAACGAGCGTCGGACGAATCGTAAATGGTGAAATTGCTTTCAAAACCGATGAATTGACTTTCTGCGCGCAATATACGAGCGAAGATACTGTGAAATGTTCCGCTCCACAGACCGCGCGATTTTCCCACACCGACAATGCTACTGATGCGTTCATTCATCTCTTTTGCCGCTTTGTTGGTGAAGGTCAAAGCTAATACTTCCCATGGGGCATAGCCTCTTTCTAGAAGATAGGCTATCTTATAAGTCAGCACTCGAGTTTTTCCAGAGCCAGCACCTGCAATCACAAGCAAAGGGTGTTCGCACTCACGAACAGCACCCCACTGACTCTCATTGAGTTCAGATTGCCAAAAACTATCAGGCCGAGCAGATGGCATTTCTGTTGGAGGGTAAGAATCAGTCATGTTGTTTGCGGTGTTCGAGGTCGTGTTGAAGTTTGCGATGATAGAACTTAGCTTGTTGACAAAGTTCTTCAAACTGTGCCTGCGTTGGGGCACTTACTTTGCCTTTCTGCTGCGTTTCTATTTGCACGAGGCTGTCTATTTTGCGGATGCGATCGGATGTTGCAGAAATTTCAATGCTGTCCATTAGCAATATCCCCGATTCACGTGCGTTCAATGCCAGTGGACAATTGCGTCTGAGAGAGCGCAATTGCTTTCTTGCATCATCATAGTGCTTTTGTTGGAATGCAGTCCTGGCATTTAATAGAATGTCTTTAGCTTTCGCCTCGTCCTTTTGTCGTGCTTCTGACTGTTGAGGAGCAGAAGAATTGCAGGCCACGAGGAGAACCGCAAACAGGAATAGGGTATATCTGAAAAAATAGTGCATAATTAGGCAATTTCGATGTGCTAAGTTACGAATTTTCTTGGGATTTGACAACGATTTATCGCTATAAAGCTTCAATTTGACCTTATTTCGCCTGTTAGGTACGCTGTTTATTGATAAAATGCAAGTGCTATGCTGAAATAAATGGACTGTTTTCTTTGTTTGGTTGTAGAGAACGCTCATCAAAATATAGGTGTTCGATAAGAGTATTTGTCGTGACTTTTAGGGAAACAGAGGTCGGGATTCGTGCTTCTGTCTTTTGTGTATATCCTTCTCTCAAAGATTGAATATGCTATGTATTAGATGTTTTTATGGAGATGCGTTTTGAACTTGATTTTTGTGGAAGATTAACTCAAAACCGCGGTTTTCGTGTTAAAACGGAAGGCCATTTCTGACCAGATTTTGGTGTCTTCTAGAAAAAGTTATCCGTTGCTTTTTCTCTCTTCTCCGATTTCTTTTTGAGAATCTCTTGGGTTTACCTCTGCGTTTTGGGATTATTCTTCGATTTTCTCGGAGATTTCCCCGATTTTGTCCATCGGAAATAAAATTCCGTCGGACGTTTTCAAAATTCCAAGGGAAGAAAACGGAAAAATGTCCGACAAAATAGCACAAACAACACGTCA
>CAJPLH010000228.1 GCA_905371275.1 Prevotellaceae bacterium | reverse complement strand
TCTTGGTGGCTATATCGTAAAGGGCACTACCCTACTTCCACGTCAAGGCAACGACTATCCTAGGATGGCAGAAACCGCACAAGGGATGCTTAATTGCGTTGGACTTCAAAACAAAGGCGTAGATTATTTTGCCGAAAACATCTATCCACAAATCAAAGACTATGATTCAGCGGCAATAGTCAATGTCAACGGCTCTTCTCCGGAAGATTATGCAGAATGTGCTGCTCGCGTGGCTGCGCTCGACAACATTCCCGCCATTGAACTCAATATCTCTTGCCCCAATGTACACGACGGAGGTATGGCCTTTGGCGTCACCTGCTCCGGTGCTGCCTCTGTGGTGAAGGCCGTTCGAGCTGCCTACCCCAAAACATTGATTGTAAAACTCTCTCCCAACGTCACAGACATCGCAGAAATTGCGCGAGCTGTCGAGGCGGAAGGGGCAGATTCTGTATCGCTCATCAACACCTTGATGGGAATGAGCGTAGATATAGAACGACGTCGCAGCAATTTGAGCATCGGCACGGGTGGCTTATCAGGCCCTTGTGTCAAACCAGTAGCACTGCGTATGGTGCACCAAGTCGCTAGAGCCGTAAAAATTCCAGTCATTGGCCTAGGGGGTATTATGAATGCCAAAGACGCCATTGAGTTTATAATGTGTGGAGCAACTGCCATACAGATAGGAACCGCTAATTTCATTGATCCTGCTGTGACCATTAAGGTGATTGATGGCATCAACGAATGGTGCGACAACCACGGAGTAAAAGACATCCACGAAATCATCGGAGTTATCTAAACAAACACACGACATAGGGACAAACCATTAGCCCAATACAATGATTGACAGAAGTACCATAGATAGAATAATGGCTGCCGCCGACATCGTAGATGTTGTGGGCGAGTTTGTCACGCTCCGCCGTTCTGGTGCTAACTACAAAGGTCTTTGTCCATTCCATGATGAGAAGACTCCATCATTTATGGTGTCGCCTTCTAAACAACTCTGCAAATGTTTCAGCTGTGGCAATGGTGGAAACGTGGTGAAGTTCGTGATGCAACACGAACAGATGACCTATCCCGAAGCACTCAAATGGCTGGGACGACGTTATGGCATCGAAGTAAAAGAGCGGGAACAGAGTGAAGAAGAAAAAGCCGCAGCCACGGCTCGAGAAGCGATGTTTGTTGTCAATGAGTGGGCGCGTGACTATTTCGTAGAAACTCTCCACAACAATGTTGATGGGCTAGCCATTGGTATGAGCTATTTTCGACGTCGTGGCTTGCGCGACGACATCATTCGTAAATTCCAACTTGGTTATTCCTTAGAGCAACGCGATGCTTTGGCACAAAAAGCACATAGCAAAGGGTTTGAAGACAAATACATCGAGAGCACTGGCCTTTGTTATCGCACTGATGATGGTCGCCTTCTCGACCGCTATCATGGGCGCGTCATTTTCCCAGTACATTCCGTGTCAGGACGCATCGTTGCGTTTGGCGGACGCATCCTAAGCACAGAGCAAAAGAACGTCGGGAAGTATGTCAACTCTCCCGAATCCGAGATTTATTCAAAGAAAAAAGAACTTTATGGTTTGTATCTAGCCAAACAAGCCATAGTCAAACAAGATCGTTGCTACCTTGTTGAGGGATATCTCGACGTCATCTCTATGCACCAAAGTGGCGTGGAAAACGTTGTCGCTTCTAGCGGTACGGCACTCACTCCTGAACAAGTGCGACTTATCCACCGTTTTACAGACAATGTTACGGTGCTGTATGACGGAGATGCTGCCGGCATCCATGCGTCTCTGCGTGGTATCGACATCTTGCTCTCCGAGGGGCTTAGTATCAAAGTCATGCTTCTTCCCGAGGGAGAAGACCCCGACAGTTTTGCGCAAGCCAGAACGCCAGAACAATTCCGCGAATATCTAGAACAGCACGAAGAAGACTTCATTCAGTTTAAGGCCAATTTGCTTCTAAAAGATGCAGGCAACGACCCAATGAAGCGTGCAGCCGTCATCACCGATCTCACGCGCAGCATCTCTGTCATCCCCAGCGATATTGTACGCCAAGTCTATATTCACGATTTGGCCGTGCGTCTCAACATTGATGAAGCCGCCATCATCAATGAAGTTGCCAAAGAAATTCGCAAACGCAAGGAAGACTCTCGCTCACGCGTACACAACACATCAACAAAACCGTCCTCTTCTCCAACTGATTCGGCAGCCCCCATAGTTCCACCAACTATTCCGCCCTCAGAGTACGACCTCCCTCCAGAAGCCTATGGAGGAGGTTTCACCCTCCCGCCATCAACTAATGCAGACACAACGACTCCTCCTACAGAAGGTTCTGCACGTTTAGGAAATGGTTCAACGCTCTACGGAATTCCTAGTGGTGCTCTCTCCAATTTAGCCCTTGGGGGCAGCAAAGCACAGCAACATCTAGCGGCTTGCGAACGTCAACTTGTTCAACTCGTCATAAGATATGCACAATATCCCATCATAGTAAAAGAAAAAGAAGAGGAAGGATGTTTGGGAATAAAGAAGAGTCCACAAAACAACGAACCAGAAGAAGAAAGTCCCTTAGTTGCCCCTTACATCTCGAACGAACTAAAGACTGAAAACATTCAGTTACAATTCGCGAAACACCAACAGATTTTGGACGAAGCAGCACAAGAAACCCTTGAGCATCCCGACACCTTCAATTCTCGAAACTACTTTATCATTCATCCCGACCCAGACATCAATCGCTTAGCGGCAGACTTGGCTGATGATCGCTATCCACTTTCCACGGAGCAGCAGAAAGCTTACATTCCCGAAGAAAAAAGGCTTATCGATTTGGTGCCTCGCATCATCAACGCCTACAAGCACGCTATTCTTGGGGTGCAAAAAGAAGATGTACTCCAAGCACTTCGTCAACCAGAACTGAG
>CAJPLH010000227.1 GCA_905371275.1 Prevotellaceae bacterium | reverse complement strand
ATCACGCGTTCCACGTAATACACCAAGATACCAGCAAAATAACCAGCAGCAGCGACCCAAGTGATTTTCTTCATGTACCAACCGAAGGAAATCTTTTCAAGACCCATTGCCACTACACCTGCAGCACTACCGATGATGAGCATAGAACCACCCACACCAGCACAGTAAGCCAACAATTGCCAGAAGATGCCGTCTGATGCAAAGTCGCCAGCTTGAACGATGGGATACATGTTCATGCAACCAGCCACGAGCGGCACATTGTCCACAATGGAAGAAGCTACACCGATGGCACCAGTGACGAGGAAGTGATTACCTCCCGACACTTCATTGAGCCATTGACCAAAGGCAGGGAGAACGCCCGTTTCCTTCAAAGTAGCCACAGCAAGAAGAATGCCAAGGAAGAAGAGAATAGTGGTCATATCGATTTTGTGGAGAATCGTAGCCACACGTTGTTTCATTGTGCTATCGCGATGCGCTTTGCGACGGTAGAACACTTCGGTCACTGTCCAGAGCAAGCCCAACACGAGGAGGATACCCATATAAGGAGGAAGTTCAGTGAAACTATGGAAGAGAGGCACTGACAAAAGACCACCCACACCAAGAATAAAGATGATGTTGCGCTCTATTTTTCCGAATTGGTGACCAGCATGCGCAGCCACTTCGCTGCCTTCTGCAGGAGCACTCAATTCGCCTTTGAGTTGGAACTGCAACAAAAGGGCTGGAATCACCATTGCCACAAGGCTAGGAATGAAGATTTCTTTGATAACGCCGCCTGCAGTCAAACTACCTTTGATCCACAACATGATGGTGGTGACGTCGCCAATGGGAGAGAAAGCACCACCAGCATTAGCTGCAATCACAATGAGTGAGGCATAGATGAGACGGTCGTTGTGGTTGTGCACCAATTTGCGCAACACCATGATCATCACAATAGTCGTGGTGAGGTTGTCGAGCACAGCAGAAAGGAAGAAGGTGATGAAAGAAATCTTCCAAAGCAAAGCACGTTTGGAGCGCGTATCGAGTGCATCGCGCACAAAGTTGAAACCGCCGTTGGTGTCAATCACTTCCACAACAGTCATTGCACCCATCAAGAAGAAGAGTGTTTCGGTGATTTCTCCCAAATGTTCGCGCAAACTGTGTTCCGAAACGTATTGCGCCACACTGATGTTTTCGCTAGCAAGGCTTTGGAGCACTTCGGCTGAAAGATATTGAGCTGCGCCTGTGGTGTACAACACCCAGCAGATAACACACATGAGCAAAGCCACGGCCGCTTTATTTACTTTGAGCACGTCTTCGAGCGTTATGCAGAGATAACCCAAAAAGAAGACGGCTACGATAATTGAAGTGAGCATAGAATGAATAAAAATATGAGTTATAGATAGAATGCTTGCGCAAATTTCGCGAAAAAAATGGGCATAGGCAAAGTTTTTGACGCTGATTTACGTTCTCTTCTGCGAAAATACTCAATAAAGATGATGAAGTCTCGATTTTTATCCTTATTTTTGCATAGATATCACACACTTATTCTCACACGAATGAGGGCTTCGTAGTTCAATGGATAGAACAACCCTCTCCTAAAGGGTAGATAGGGGTTCGATTCCCCTCGGAGCTACTTTATCTCAATAGGTCATTAGCCCCTTATCGTGCTACACCTTTTTACAGAGATGTGCTATTTTCTTAGCTATCTCCGCCTTTCTAAGCCATTTTTCCTTTTTCCTTTTCTTTTTTCGCTATGTCTGCTCGCATCACATCTTTTGCACAGTTGCACCAACATTTGGCGCAACACACTTCGCGTTGCCGTGTGGCTGTGGCACAACCTGCCGACGAACATACCTTGCAGGCTGTGCTTAACGCGGTGCAACTCCAATTCATTGAAGCGTTTCTGATTGGAGAGGTCTATGCACCTCTTTTTGAGCAACTGCCTTCAGAAATTGCCCCTTGGGTGCACCACATTCCCACTCCCGATGCTGCCACTGCCATGCAAACGGCGGTGCAAATGGTGCACGATGGTGAAGCGGACGTGTTGATGAAGGGATTGGTGAATACAGACGATTTGCTGCGACACGTACTCAACAAAACCTATGGTCTGTGCCCAGAGGGAAGCATCATCACTCACTTGGCTGCCTTTCATCTTCCACAGTTGGAACGCATCGTTTTGATGTCGGATGTAGCAGTGATTCCCACACCATCGCCCGTTCAACGCCGCGCACAACTCCTCTATGCTTCTGGTTTGGCGCAACAATTAGGCATACAACAACCGCGTGTGGCTTTGTTGCATTTTTGCGAAAAGGTGAGCGAAAAATTCCCACTCACCTTTGATTATGCTGACCTGAAAGATGAAGTGACAACTGGAGAATGGGGAAATGTCCTCGTAGATGGTCCGATCGATTTGCTTTGTGCGCTTTCTCCTCAAGGACTCGCCGACAAACAACTCGATAGTTCGCTTGAAGGAAAAGCCGACGTGTTGCTCTTTCCCGACATTGAAACCGGAAATGCAGTCTACAAAACTCTTTCTTTCCTCGTGCCAGGTGCTGAAGCTGCTTCGATACTCGTAGGAACCACACATCCTGTGGTGCTCACCTCGCGTGGCGACTCTATTACCACCAAAATCAACAGCCTTGCATTGGCGGCTCTCCAAACATTTGCGCCACCAATCTATAAAGAATAAGGACGAACTATGCGCATCTTAGTCATCAACCCCGGTTCTACCTCCACCAAAGTGGCGGTCTATGAAGACGAACGCCCTGTGTTGCTTCGCACCATTCGCCACACGGCCGAGGAATTGAAACCCTACACCACAAGTTTCGACCAACTCCCCCTGCGACAAAACAAAATTGTGCAGACGCTCGAAGAAGAAGAGATTCCCTTTGCTTTCGATGCCATTGTGGGACGTGGAGGTCTCACACACCCCATTCCGGCTGGCGTCTATCGCGTCAACGCGCAAATGCTCCACGACACGCGCACAGC
>CAJPLH010000226.1 GCA_905371275.1 Prevotellaceae bacterium | reverse complement strand
GCCCTCAGTGTACCATTCATTCAGCGAAGCTATCAACTCTTTTGCATTGGGTTTTACTGCCCAACTCTTTTGATTTTTCTCATCGTGCACACCGGCAACAGCTAATCCTTTTTGTTTCAACAGGTGCTCAGGCACAGGACACGCCATTAAATCAGCATCTCCTTCAGCTACCAATTGCAGCATCTCAGCAGTATCTTTGGCTGTTTCGATTCGCACTTTCAACCCTTCTGAAGCAGCAAAGTTCTCAGCAAGAGCGTATTGCAAGCCCATAGGTAGCCCGTGATAATCATAATATGTATCGGGACCAGAAAGCGTAACAACGATGATTTCTCCAGACCTGCGCAAATCTGCCAAATCATACTGTCCGTTGCTATTTTGAGGAGCTTTGGCAAAGGCAGCCGACATCGCAGAGTTTCCCTCACGTTTGGCTTTGCAGCTACCGAGAAGTATGGAACAACAGAGTAGAAAAAGAATTGTTCTCATTCAGACAATGATTAAATCGTGAAGTTGTATATCATGTTTTTCTACGGGAATTTCGGGAACAATTTGTTCTTGAAAAGCAATTCCGACACGACGAACGTCCCGCATTTGTGCTTGTTGGAAAAGACGATCATAGTAGGCTTTTCCGTGTCCAAGCCGATTGCGATGGGAATCAAACCCAACACCCGGTACTAAAACATAATCTAGAGAAGACAAATCAACGATTGGTGCGCTCGTAGGTTCGAGAATCCCAAACTGTCCAGCCTTCATTTGTAACTTACCTTCAAAAGGACACACTTTTATTTCTCCGTCCATCAGTTTCGGAAGAAAGAATTCTTTTTCTGAGTCCCATTTTTCTAATACTCCCTCTGTTGCAACTTCTGTTTCCATAGAAGCATATAGCATCACTCTAGCCGAAGACAAGAAATACTCATCTTCGGCTAGGTGTTGTAAGAGGGCGTCTGCAGCTTGTCTATGCCTTTCTGGGCTGATATGCTTGAGAACGTCGTATAGATAAAATCGCAAATCTTTTTTGGAAGTCATAAGTTGGATGTTTCCAAAGTAGATAATTGGGAAGTGTTATGCTTGCTGTTTTGCTCTTGTTCGCAGCACTTGGAAATGCCAATCCTTTGTGCAAAATGTTTAGAGCTTTCGCTACGAAAGGATCATTGTTGTTCAAATAGATAACAGCTGACCCAATGCCCAAACGATCACTAATGATATTGCTAATGATTGAATTTTCTAATAGAGAGTGCGAAGTTTTAATCATAAGATTGCGTCGCTTCATTCCGTGCTTATCTGCATAATTAGCGAAAGCTTCAACTATTTTCTGACCACGCAGATATTTTGCTAGCTGTAAAGCTTCTGAATATCGGCTCAATTCTTGACGATGATTGTCTACATACCAGAATGCAAATTGATTGATGGTTCCAGACATATAAACGTCCTTATAATAAGAAGTAAAGCCGATGGTATCTCTAGGAATAAAATAGTCGGGGATGATACCTCCGCCACCATAGACTTTGCGACCTAATCTTGTTTTGTAGACTTCGCCCGAAGTTTTGATGCTGTCTGAACTAAAGTATTCTCCGGTGGCTGCACGTTGCAAGAGATCGTTTTCGTAATCTTCTTCATCACCTGGTTTGAAGGGCTTTTGAACGCAACGGCCAGAAGGGGTGTAGTAGCGCGCAACTGTGAGGCGCAACATACTACCATCGCGGAATTCAAGTGGAACTTGTACTAATCCCTTACCAAAGCTACGACGCCCCACAAGGGTAGCACGGTCATTGTCTTGCATAGCTCCAGCAAAGATTTCACTTGCAGAAGCACTTGTTTCATCAATCAACACCACAAGTGGCATTTGCTGATACGAACCCTTGCCATCACTTTTGTATTCTTCTTTCTTAAAATTACGCCCTTCATCATAGACTATCATACTATTTTTAGGCAAGAACTCGTTGGCCACCTCAACAGCAGCCTGCAGGTATCCACCCAAATTACCGCGTAAATCTATCACAAGGTTTTCCATTCCTTTGGGCGAGAGGGTAGCCATAGCACGAAGGAATTCCGCATATGTGTTGTTTCCCCAAGACGTAATGCGAATATAGCCCGTCTTTTCGTCTAACATATAACTCGCATCAATGCTTTTCACTTCTACATCACCGCGGGTTATAGAGATGTTTACTAAATTTCTGATGCCATTGCGTTTGACGCCTAAACGTACGCTACTACCGCGTTCACCTTTCAAGTTTTTCATCACTGCGTCATTATTCACAGACTTCCCTACGAAAGGTTTATTGTCAATCGTAACAATGCGATCGCCTGCGCGCAAACCAGCTTCCTCAGCGGGACCACCTTCAATGATGCGCACCACACGCACAGTGTCTTCATAAATCATATATTGTACTCCAATTCCCGAGAAACTTCCTTTTAATTCCTGCATTGAAGCCTCAACATCCTTAGCGGACACGTAAGTAGAGTGCGGATCAAGTTCTTTCAAAATTTGTGGAATAGACTTCTCCACGATTTCATTCATATCTACTTTGTCCACATACCGTTCGTTGATGGCATCGAGCAAATTGCTTATTTTGTCTTGGGAAGTATTGATAAAACTAATTCGATTGCCAGAATATTGATTTGCATAGAAACGCCCAATCAACACACCAACAACAACAGCAATAGATATATAAAGGGGTAAAAGTCGAGAAGCGTAGTATTTCATTAGAAAGCTCATCATTTGTCGCGCATAACTTTAGGGGCGCAACTGTTTTTACTTTATTAGGATTGAATGTAGTGTATAGAAAAAAGCCCACACGAGGAGCGAAATGCTCAATTTTGAGCCTTCCATAACTTGTAGATAATAACGCTCTCTGACAACTTGACAAGGGGTTTACCCAAATCGGTCATTAGACCGTAAAAGTATTACAGGTGATGGAAACGATTACTTCCTATCATCTTTCATTTTCTTGTTAGCATCTTGTTTCTCGGTTGTTCTCGACGTAGCCCGCTACGCCATCGAGCAAACGAGGAACAAACTGCTCAA
>CAJPLH010000225.1 GCA_905371275.1 Prevotellaceae bacterium | reverse complement strand
GTCTTTCTAGTTAGGCTTGTTCGGGTGTTTCCACCACTTCGCCTTTGAGGGTTGCACTCGAAGCAGCCAAGATGCGCACACGCACAGTCTGACCAATGCGGTGATTGGCGCGAGGAATAATCACTACCTTGTTTTGTTCCGTGCGACCAAAGAGTTCTTCGCGACTGCGCTTGCTCACGCCTTCAAGGAGAATGTCGGCTTCGCGTCCCACCCAAGCCTCGTTGGCTTTGAGTGAAAGCTCGTTTTGAAGCTCAATCATCTCATTAAGACGGCGAATCTTGGTGTCTTCCGGGATGTCGTCTTCGAGATTGCGGAAGGCATAAGTGCCTGGACGCTCAGAATATTTGAACATAAAAGACGAATCATAGCCCACTTCGCGCATAAGCGACAAACTGAGTTGGTGGTCTTCCTCCGTTTCTCCGCAATATCCAGCAAAGATGTCGGTGGAGATGGCGCAGTCTTCAATGATTTCGTGAATCGCTTTCACACGGTTTATATACCATTCGCGGTTGTATTTGCGGTTCATCTTCTTCAAAATGACATCGCTACCGCTCTGCACCGGCAAGTGAATGTGGCGACACACATTGGGCTCTTCTGCAATCACACGAAGCGTGGCGTCGCTCATATCTTTGGGGTGAGGAGTGGAGAATCGGATGCGCATATCGGGCACAGCACGCGCCACAGTGCGCAGGAGTTCGGGGAAAAACACGTAGTCCTTGTTGTAGTCCGCTTCGGCTTCCGTAGACTTTATGCCCTTGGTGGCAATGGCTTTGTCGCGGGTTTGGGCTTCAAATTCCTCCAATTCGCTGTTGGGACGCTCAGTGTCGCCCGAAGCATCGCGCTTCGCTTTGTAGGAATTGACATTTTGTCCCAAAAGGGTCACTTCTTTGAAACCACGTTTTTGCAAATCAAGGCACTCGTTGATGATGCTTTGCACGTTGCGACTGCGCTCGCGACCACGAGTGTAAGGCACAATGCAGAAGTGGCAAAAGTTGTTGCAGCCACGTGTGATGCTCACAAAGCCAGAAATCTTCGATCCGCAGAAACGTTCCGGCATAATGTCGCCATAAGTTTCGGTGAGCGAGAGGTCAATGTTGATGGCTTTTTGTCCCACTTCGGCTTGCGCAATGAGGTCGGGCAAAGAGAGATAGGCATCGGGCCCCGCCACAATGTCGGCGTGGTGCTTTTCGAGCAAATCGTCTTTCACACGCTCTGCCATACATCCGAGAACTCCAAGAATGAGACGGCGACCTTTCTTGCGCAAAGCGTGAAGTGCTTGCAAGCGGTGGATGATTTTTTGTTCTGCATTGTCGCGCACAGAACAAGTGTTGAGAAACACGGCATCGGCTTGATTCACGTCCTCACAAGGTTCGTAGCCGGCCATACGCATCACGCTGGCCACTACTTCTGAATCGGCCACGTTCATTTGGCAACCGTAGGTTTCTATTAGGAGTTTCTTCATAAATGTTATGTCTGAGTTGAGAGATTGTGTTCTAAAAAATAGGAAAGACCCGCTGTTTTAGGCCTTTTGGTCAAAAAGCTGCAACAGCGCTTCCACCGCCAGGTGATAGCTTCTTGCGCCAAAACCTGAAATGACGCCTACACACACAGCACTGATGAGCGAGGTGTGGCGAAAGGATTCGCGAGCGTGCACATTGCTCAAATGCACTTCCACCACAGGCAGTGGGGCAATGCTACTGATGGCATCGTGCAAAGCCACAGAAGTGTGGGTGTAAGCCCCAGCGTTGAGCACCACACCAGCCACTTCGCCTTCGAGTGCCGCTTGTTGCAAAGCATCGATGAGCACCCCTTCGTGGTTGGACTGCACTGCGACAATCTCCACTTTTCCAGCAAACTGTTGTTGCAGCGTATGGATGATGTCGTCGAGCGTTTGCGCTCCATAGATGGTGGGTTCTCTGCGACCGAGAAAATTGAGATTCGGTCCGTTGAGTACAAGTATTTTCATACAACCAATCGTTTCTGGGTCACGTCGTGCGCACTTTCTCTGCAAGGTTTGTCGCCACAAAAGCGCACCACAACGGAGCGATGTGGAGATTTTATCGTATATTTGTCTGCAAAATTACGAAATCGCAGGTGATTCTCAAAACGCGCGCGATAAAACTTTTTGATAATCAGCTTTATGAACGACTCTTCGGCTGCACTTTCTGCCTTTTCTCAGCAAGAGGCTGAGGCTTTGGTGGAGAAATATCGCCTCTATTTGTTGCTCGAACAAGGGCTTTCTGAAAACACGCGGATGGCTTATCAGCGCGATGTAGATCGCTTTTTGGAATTTCTCGCTGAGGTCAATGTGCCTGTGCTTGTCGTGACTCTGCCCTTGCTCCACGAATACACCCAACATCTTTTTGCCTTGGGGGTCGCTGCGCGTTCCATGGCGCGAATGCTCAGTGGCGTGCGCTCTTTCTATCGTTTTCTCCAACTCGATGGCCACATTGCGCAAGACCCCACAGAACTCTTGGAGAGTCCGCGCATTCCAAAGCATTTGCCTGCCGTGCTTTCGCTCGAAGAGGTGGAAGCCATCCTCGATGCCATCGACCAATCCAAGCCCGAAGGTCAGCGCGACCATGCCCTCATTGAGGTGCTTTATAGTTGTGGTTTGCGTGTGAGCGAGGTGTGCAATCTCAAACTCTCCGATTTGTTTCTCGACGAAGGTTTCATTCGTGTCACCGGCAAGGGCGACAAACAGCGCATCGTACCCATTTCTCCGCGTGCCATCCACGAACTCCACAATTGGTTTGATGCGCGTGCCAACATTGCTGTGAAACCTGAGGACGAAGACTTTGTATTTGTTTCTCATGCTCGCGGACGTCATCTTTCGCGCATCACGGTATTTCACAACATCAAATTGTATGTCGAAGCGGCCAACATCGACAAGGTGGTTTCTCCCCACACCTTCCGCCACACCTTTGCCACGCACCTCCTCGAAGGGGGTGCTTCTCTGCGTGCCATCCAAGTGATGTTGGGACACGAAAATATCGGCACTACCGAGATTTACACGCACCTCGACAGTCGTTTCCT
>CAJPLH010000224.1 GCA_905371275.1 Prevotellaceae bacterium | reverse complement strand
TCTTTGTCTTGTGCTGCGCTAAAGGTGGGAGTGCAACCATCCTTTCCATTCGTGCCGTTTGTACCATTTGTACCAGCCAATCCTTGCGCACCGCGAGCAGGTTTACCCGTGTTCTGACCATTGATGTACCAATTGCCATCGCCGCCGATAGTTACATCAAAGGCTGGTGAAACTCCGTCTTTTCCGTCTTTACCGTTCAGACCGTTTTTACCGTTTATACCATCTTTACCGTCTTTACCGTTGAGTCCGTCTTTACCATTTAGACCGTCCTTACCATTTAGACCGTCTTTTCCATCGCGTCCAAAAGGCACATATACCGTAGTTTTGCCTAGGGTGAGATATACACCCACGGTGTCACTGTTTTCAACGGCATAAATCACCTTCGACACAGGGTCTCGGTCTACCAGCATATTGACGGTGAGTTGCAAATCACCGATTCTCTTGTTGAAACGATCGGCTTGTTCTTGAAGGTCAGCCATCGCCACTGAAGTAGCAAACTGACGCTGATAAAGTTCTTGTGCATCTTCTTTGTAGCAACTATGCAAAGCGAACATAGAAGTCAAAGCTAGAGCACAACCCACTAGAGATTTCTTAGTCATGTTGTTTCTAAGTAGATTATTGCTTCCTATTTGTCTTGTGGGCTATGGTTGAATTGCATAATCCAAGCATACCCGTCATAAGAAACAAAAATGAAGGGGATAGGATTGTTATTTCACCGTGATGCTTTGCAAGTTTGCTATTGCTGCAGGAGCGTCAGAGATTTGGAAAGTTTGACGCGCAGCATCCCATTGTCCATTGCGTGCGAGCGCTACACCCAAGAGGTTGTAGTATGCACCATCGTTGAGTTTGAAACTTTGGAGCAAACGGAGTGCCTCCTCGTTTTGTTTGTTTTCAAGCATTTGGTGCGCACGGCATAGTTTTGCCAAAGGAGCATCAGGGTGAACTTGTTGCAAGGTGGCAAGGGCGGCTTTACCTTCTGTTGTGGTGAAACCATAGTCGAGTGCCACGGCATACATCTCTTCAGCACCCACATTCTCAGGGTTGGTCTTCATCTTTTCCTTCGCTTCGGGGAGAGCGTACGCACGCACATCAAACTGCACGGTGTATGAACTCTTGCGGAGATAAGGATACACATTCTTCAACAGTTCGGGATAACCCGCGATGCGCTTAATTTCTTGTTTCACAATCTCAGTGTCAGGTTGACGCTTGAGCAGTGCCAAAACTTCGTTTGCACTAGGCAAGTTTGGGTTTTTGGTCAAAGTGTCGCGAAGACCATCCCAGTTTTCAGTCACACGTCCCAATTGGAATTGGCTGCGGTCGAGACGAGGATTGCGTTGCACCAGATAGTCAATGATAGATTGTGCACGACCAGTTGAGAGACGGAAGTTATTGTCCAAAGGACCTTCGGGTGAAGCAAAACCTTCTACTCGGATATTTCGCACGCGGTAGTCTTTGTTGGCTGTGATGGTGCGGAGTTCATTGTCCACACGAGTCAATTCAGCTGCGTTGTTGTGAAGATTGCGCACAATGTAAGTCTTGTTGAGCGGATAGGTGAGCGCGATGCTTGCAGAATAGTTGCGAGGTTTTGCTTCGGGGAGAGTGATGCGCTCGGGAAGACCAATGAGCAATCGTGCTGCCAATTCTGGTGTGAGTGGATTGACCACTGGTTTTTGAGGTTGCACAGGAGCAGGAGCAGGCACATAGGCCATTTCGGGGACTGCTTTACGGAATTTGTAGACTACGCCCACTGCGGGTTGCCACACATAACTGTCGTAAGCGCGACGAATGCTTTGCACACCGTCGATGGAGCGGTCGTGCTGCCAGATGAAACGGTTGTTTACATCGATAGCCCAACGTGGGGAAAGGTTGAAACGAACGGCCACATCACCTCCCAAACCAATGGTGAGGGTGTTGTTCACTTTGGGAGCCACAACTTTGCCTGTTTCACGATGCACCACCTTTGCCGTGTAGCTACTCAAGTAGGCACCAGGACGCAACCAAAGTTCTACGGGCTTTTCTTCATATACAGCTGCAAAGAAAAGTCGAGTGAGATTGAGGTCAGCATTTACCGAGGCTTGCCAGAACGAAATGTTACTCTTGATTTGAGGGAAAGGCGTCGCTGCAAGTTGCACTTGTTGTGGGTTGTTGCCTTGTTCGCCAATCAGCGTTTTGCCCTCTTTGTTGGTAACGGGGAAATGATAAACCGTACCATCAATTTGGGTGTAAGGATAGTAGGTGTAGGCGTCGTGCTGTCCCAAGTAGAAATTACGTTGGAAGTCGTTGGCAAATGCACTGCTCTTTCCAGCACCGAAAGCCGCTTGGAGTCCAAACACAGATGAGAACTGATAACCTCCAGAGATTTGTGCCCCGAATCCTAGGTGGAGATGGCCTTGGTTGGTGAGAGAGTAGAGTGTACCAAAAGTGAGCGGTGACATTGCTTCAACGCCTACAAACCAATAGTTAGAACGATAGTTCTTTTTCGCATTTGGAGTGTTGGCTGTTTCCGCTTCTTGTGAAGTTGTGAAGGCCTGAACTTGTGTGGTTTCCTTGTCTGCAATAGGACGAACTAATGTGTTTTTCGCAAAAGTCGGAATTGCTGCTGCGCTGCTAGCCAAAAGGCCGAGTCCCAGCAAAAACAATTGCTGTTTGCCAGCGCACTTGATAGTGTTCTGTTTTTTCATTATCGTGATTTTTTGTTTGAATCTATAGTAGATAAGTTTTTTCGCCTTTATTAGCAAGTGGGCATAATCGTTTGGCGAAGATACGAATTCTTATAGAAACAGAAAATATGTGTGAGGGGCGTTATGGATTTTTTGCATTTGTTCTTGTTGTAAGTCACGTTTCTGTCACTCTGTTGAGGAGTAGCATCTTCTCTATTCTGATTTTTAGATCGTGGCAATGAGTGTTTTGGAAATCGCCCCCCCCTGTAAATAATATGGGTCGATGTGTGCCCAATGAGTGAAAATTCAAGAAAAAAGTGACAAATAATTTTTTTATACACCTATTTTGAGGGGTGTAGTTGACAAATAGGGTCTATAT
>CAJPLH010000223.1 GCA_905371275.1 Prevotellaceae bacterium | reverse complement strand
GCAAAGGCGCGTGCAATGATGCGATAGTTTAGCATAAGAGAGGATTATAAGAGAAAGTCTTTTAATTTGTGAGTATCGCTGTGCAAGCAGAAGATGAGTAGCACATCTCCAGGTTGGAAAACAGTGTTGCCGTTCGCCAAATATCCTTTGTCTCCGCGCACATAGCCACCAATGCTCGCTTGTGAGGGAAGATTCAAGTCTTTCACCGCCTTTCTCGTAAACACAGAATCGTGTTTCACGCGATATTCCAGCACGTCGGCATCTGCCACTGTAAAGCTCTTGATGGAATCAACATTAAATTCTAGGAGCATACGATAGATATGCGCTGCCGCAAAGGCCTTTTTGTTGATGATAGAGCCAACATCCACTTTCTCCGCTAGTTCGATGTAGCTAGATTTCTCTACCATTGTGATAGTTTTGGCAAAGTTCATCAGGCGTTTGGCAGAAAGTGAAGCAATGATGTTAGACTCCGTGTTGTTGGTGGCAGCCACGAACACGTCGGCATGTCGGATGCCTTCGTCGTAGAAAAAGCTCAAATCGCGAGCATCAGCTTTGTATAATGTGAGTCGAGGGTTGGTGATTGCATTATAGGCCGCAATAGCCTTGTCCTCTTGTTGTTCAACGACAAAAGCGGAGATGTGTTTGGGAAGAGTGTTGATGCTATGGATTGTTGTGTCGTTTCCTCCCATATACACCACGCGTTTAGCTTCGCGAATGTTTTCTTTGTCGAAGATGCGACGCACGAAATTGACATTTTCCGGACCTGTCATCACGAACGCAAAATCCCCTGCAAGTATTTGAGTTTTGCCGTGAGGAATGATGGTAAGTCCATCACGTTTGATGGCAGTGATGTGATAAGGATCTTCGGGACCCGAGATTTCTGAAATCGCTTTGCCAATCAGTTCGCAGTCTTCGCGCACCACAACGGCAAAAAGCAAGAGTTTGCCACATTGCATTTCCCACCAGTGGCGCGCCCAAGGACGAGTGATGAGGTGGTTGATCTCGTTCGCCACCAGCAGTTCGGGATAAATCAACGAAGAGATACCCTTGTCGCGGAAAAACTGTTGGTTTTCCTCTTCCATGTATTCCATCGTGTCCACACGTGCCACGGTGATTTCTGCACCCAATTTCTTTGCGAGCATACAACTTGTCATGTTGCGGCTCTCGTCGGGGGTCACCGCCACGAAGAGTTTGCATTGTTCTACGCCGATTTCTTTCAGAAAACTAATAGACGTGGGAGAACCAGACACTTTGAGTAGGTCTTCTTTCGAACAAGCTGAATTATGAGTTTGTTCATCTTCTGTGATCAGCACGATGTCGTGCTTGTCACGGTTCAGGAGAGTGGCCAAATGGGTGCCAACTTCCCCTGCTCCAGCTATGACTATACGCATAACAAAAATAAGTTTGGACAATATGCCATCAATTAGGCACAACAGATAATTGAGCCTTTCGGCATTGTGGTATCACAATGTGGATGGCTCTCTTTGATGAAGAGATTATTTGAATGTGAGATGAGATGAAATCGCAGCTTCAATCGCCGCTTCGTCAATGCCACAAAGGTGGTGCAATTCAGCCACAGAACCATGTTCCACAAACTGGTCGGGCAGTCCCATGCGCACCACGCGAGGAGCCACAGCGTGTTCCGCCAGCAATTCCAACACCGCCGAGCCAATGCCCCCTTGTCGCGCACCATCTTCCAGCGTGATGAGCGTGCGGTGCGTCCGCGCCACTTCAAGAATGAGCTTTTCGTCGAGCGGTTTGGCAAAGCGCAAATCCACGTGCGTAATTTTCACCTCACTGTGCTGTTCCTCAACGCGAGCAATAGCATCGGCAGCCGTCCCCCCGATAGGACCGAAGGAAAGCACCGCCACTTCGCCAGTGCCTTGTTGCAACAAGCGACCGCGACCAATTTCCACCGCTTCCATGGCGCATCGCCAGTCGTGCAAGCGGCCGCCTCCACGTGGATAGCGAATCACAAAAGGATGTTTCGCCTCTTTTTGCGCGGTGAACATAAGGTGTCGCAATTCGTGTTCGTCATAAGGCGAAGCAATGATGAGATTGGGAATGGGGCGCAAAGCCGCAATGTCAAACACACCGTGGTGAGTCGGACCATCTTCCCCCACCAATCCTGCGCGATCTAGGCAAAACACCACCGGCAAATCCAAGAGTGCCGTGTCGTGGATGATGTTGTCGTAGGCGCGCTGTGCAAACGAACTGTAGATGTTGCAGAAAGGAATCATCCCCTCCTTTGCCATACCGGCCGAGAAGGTCGTGGCGTGTCCTTCGGCAATACCCACGTCAAAAGTGCGCTCGGGCATCTGTTGTTGCATGATGTGCATAGAGCAACCCGTAAGCATAGCCGGAGTCACCCCAATGATGCGCGGATTTTGTTCCGCCAGTTCCACCAAGGTGTGTCCAAACACATCTTGAAATTTCGGAGCCGCGTCAGGACGTTCGGGAGTTGCGATTTTCACCTCCGCTTCGGGGTCAAATTTACCCGGAGCGTGCCAGCCCAGAGGGTCAGCTTCCGCGCACACATAACCCTTGCCCTTCACCGTCTTGATGTGGAGGAGTTTAGGTCCCGTCATGTCTTTGATGCTGCGCAGGAGTTCCACGAGTTCCACCACGTTGTGTCCATCATAAGGGCCAAAATAGCGGATGTTCATCCCCTCAAAGATATTCTGTTCTTCCGAGAGGAAAGACTTCACCGCGTTGTTCAGTCGAATCAAACTCTTGCGGCGCGAAGAGTTAAGCAATCCCCAACGTTCAAATCGGCGCGCAATGCGATTGCGCCAGCGGTTGTAGCTTGCCGAAGTATGGAGTTTCAAGAGATATTGCTTCATTCCCCCCACCGAGTTTGAGATACTCATATTGTTGTCGTTGAGGATGATGAGCAAATTGTTTGGCACCTCAGAAGCATTGTTCAGCCCCTCAAAAGCCAGTCAACCGCTCATGGGCTGTCTATTATACACAACTGACGCTGCCGACGATCTACTATGTGTAGAACTCGGAGGGCGCCGTATCATTAAAAAAAAAAGAGTGGAGGGGGGGGGGGGGGGG
>CAJPLH010000222.1 GCA_905371275.1 Prevotellaceae bacterium | reverse complement strand
GCTAAAACGAGGGAATTTCTTACAAAACCGTCTGAAAATTGCGATTTTCAAACGCGCTGAGAATCGCATATTTCCCAACAACTTTTTCTGAGTTCGAAAAGTCGCGTTAAATGAAAGACTATGATTTGCAAAATCTTCTTAATACTGTTGGCTTTGTAGATATGGAAGTGGGACTCATCTGTGTCTGTGGAAGAGAGGGGTATGATGGCAGAGATTGCACTTGCTGATAGCTCTACTTGTATTACTCCAAATCCTGTTATTAGACTGAAAAGTGCTACTTGTAATTGAACCCAAATCGGTCATTAGATCGTAAAAGTGCTACTGGTAATGGAATATATTACTTCCTGTTATCTTCCATTTTCTTGTTGGCATCTTGGTTTTCGTTTGTTCTTGGCGTGGCGCGCTACGCCTTAGAGCCAATGACAAAGCATCTTACAATCAAATCTGTTCCAATTCTTATGACCTATTGGGGGAAACAAATCTGTAATGTGATGAGGAAAGATGATCAACTTAGCACTGCAAGACTGCTTGATCGAAGGCTGTTTTCTCCAGCAAACTTTTGTTTCTTAAGCGAGAGCGATAAGAATAAATGGTTGGTACTGAGTAATTGAGAAAATGTGCTATGCGATTACTGTCGGTGACTCCCAAACGAATGAGTGCAAAGATACGCAATTCTGTACTCAAAATTTCATCTCGTTTGGGATGTACTTGCGCCTCCACAGGAAGCAGAGCATTGAAGTTGTCGATGAACTTAGGAAAAAGGGTGACAAAGGCTTCGTCGAAATCTGCGTAGAAGGCTTCTTCTTCTTTTGTCAAGTGGTCTACGCTATGGAGTTTTTCTAACAGTTGCGCGTAATTTTTGGCTTTGGCCAACTTTAATAATTCTCTGCGATACTCATCCAACGTGTCAATGTATCCACGGCAACGCTGGAGATAGCGCGCAATATAGGTTTCCTTCACCTTATCAGCAGTAGAGAGTTTTTCGTTGGCCACTAATAAGGCTGCATTGACATCGCGCACAGCCGACAATGCCTCTGTAAGCTCTAAACGAGCATGATAAATCTGCTTCATTTTCTTACGTAAAATGAAAATGAAGACCAGCAAAATCAAAGCTATGAGGATGGAAAAGGAAACAAAAATGGTAGTGATTCTTTCTCGCGTGTGTAGTTGTTCTTTGTAAGCCCCATTGATGATGGGGAAAACATTCGTAGCTTCAAAACTTCTCAAACGAGCTTTGCAGAAATTAGCATCATCCATTGCACAAAGCAAATAAGTATAGGCACGAGATATATCTCCTCTATCTGAAAGTTCGGCAGCCAAATCTAACAAAGCGCGATATTCCGTTACGCCACGTTGTAAATCACTCAATGCAGCTAGTGAAAGATAGCGCAGACAATCGTCATGCTCATTGCTCGCCTCGGCTATATCTGCCAACAGCGTATATAAATAAGCGTGTTGCAATGAATCTGCATGAGATAATGTACGCAAACAGAGCACTCTACCTTCTTGTAAATGTCCATCGTTGATAAGTTTATCGGCTAAAACTATTGCACGATTGGTTGGATCGGTTTCCACCAACAAAATACTGTCACGATAGTTCGCAGTGAGTTGTTGTAATTTCTTACTACTTTCGCCAATCTCTCCGTAGTCGGCCATCCACCCATACACAGAACGCGACACTTGATAGTAGTAAAGTCGCATCGCATCAGATTCCCCCTTAAGCGAAATTTTTTCGAGTAACGTTGCAGCAGATTTATAGAGTCCCATAATCCCGAAAACCTCTGCACGTCCAATGCTTACCCACGTTTGTATTTGG
The DNA here is from genome assembly GCA_905371275.1 of Prevotellaceae bacterium. Taxonomy (GTDB): domain Bacteria; phylum Bacteroidota; class Bacteroidia; order Bacteroidales; family Bacteroidaceae; genus Alloprevotella. Next base: position 1,273 of record CAJPLH010000222.1, on the reverse strand, counting down.
GGCTGCTGCGGTAACTCCTTCGCTAAATCTTCAATGCGCTCCAGATAGGTCAAGGCAGAATCACTTTGGTAGTGCGCGTATGCACGGAAGAGTTGCTTATAACATTCAACTCGTGACATTCCTTTTTCCTTGGCTGCTTTTCGTTTAAGATGTTGTAGCTTCATCTCATACTCAGTATGCAGTGAAGCTTTCTTTTCGATGGTACGATCGATTTGTTTTAAGAGTTGTGGAAGATCTTCTGTTGCCAAATTGCTGGCTAGAGTGGGGATAGTCGTTCCCAACCAAGAGAAACAAAAAACGAGCAACCACAGAAAACGCCTGCTGGGCATAAACCAATGGCGCAATTTATTGCATTTGATTGAATTCGGGGTCATCGGGAGAAAGAATACGTTTGCCTGAAGAGAACTTGTTTTTGTGTGTTGGAACGGAAGAATTGTTTGTAGGCGCGCCATTCGTTGCGCCGTTTTCTGGTAAAGCAGGTGCGCGTGTAAGCATCACGTTTCCACCATAACTGCGCCAACGTGTCAGAATACTTTGCACATATCCAGCAGTTTCACTACCAATCATATAGCCGTATTTTACGATAGGATCGCGATAATACTCTGGCTTTTGCAATCCCAAAATGTAAGGAGCAACTTCGTCCCAGTTTTGAGCATTCTTTCCATACTTTCTTGCTAATGCCATTGCATCACGAACGTGCCCTAAACCTCCGTTGTAAGAAGCCAAAACAAATTTGATGCGTTCGTTGCCATCACGTATATCTGCTAATTGGCTGGTTAGTTTGCGAATCAGGTTGGCAGCACCTTCCACGTTGCGTTGCGGATCATTGACTTCTTCTGGTCTGATGCCAAGACCAGCAGCTGTTTTTGGCATCAATTGCATCAATCCTTTTGCGCCAGCCCACGAACGAGCATTGGGGTCAAATCCGCTTTCTTGAAAACTTTGAGCGGCAATGAGTTTCCAGTCCCAACCCGTGGTTGCTGAGGCGGCTTTAAAAAGATGGTCGTAGACGGAGATGATACCACGCTCCTTTGAAAGAAACACAGCTTGTACTCGTTTCTGTACCTGATGTACTTCCTTCATTCTCTGCTTCTCAGCTGTCATCACTTCGGTTTCCTTGCCCTCAGTGTACCATTCATTCAGCGAAGCTATCAACTCTTTTGCATTGGGTTTCACAGCCCACCTCTTTTGCTTTTTCTCATCGGGCACACCGGCTACTGCTACTCCTTGTTGTTTCAACAGGTGCTCAGGCACAGGACCCGCCATTACATCA
>CAJPLH010000221.1 GCA_905371275.1 Prevotellaceae bacterium | reverse complement strand
AATCCGCAAAATCAAAAAAAGACCCAAGCAATGCTTGAGTCCTTTCGAGTAGCGAGGCCGGGGATTGAACCCGGGACCTCAGGATTATGAATCCTGCGCTCTAACCAGCTGAGCTACCTCGCCATTATTGCTGGTTTGCGAGTGCAAAAGTACACGTTTTTCTTGAATCAGCCAAATCTTTTCTCAAAAAAATGTGCGAATGCCTCTATTTTTCCTCTTCCTAGTAGAGCTTTATCCTCTTTACACTCCCTTTTTCCCTCTGTTTCTTCTATTTTCTAAAGAAAAATCTCACAATAATGCGAACTCATTTTGCGGAAAATCCCACTATATATAAGTTGTATAGATCACAAAATGAAAACATCAATGTTCGAGAGAGTAGCGAGACAAGGCTTCTTGGATTTGTTCCAATTTTTGTTCTGTGGGAAGCAACGCATCAATCCAAAGAATCGGACATCCACGGCGTTCCATACCTCTAAACCAAGTCATTTGACGCTTCGCAAATTGATGAATTGCCGTTTCGAGTTGCTGCACCATCTCGTCATAGGTGAGCTCCCCAGTGCAGTGCAGCGTCAAATATTTATACTCCAAACCATAATAAATCAAATCCTCAGCAGGAATTCCCTCATTTAGAAGTGCACGCACCTCCTCTATCATTCCCTCTGCCAAACGTTGATGCAATCGCTCCGTGATGCGCTGTCTTCTCACTTCACGATCCAAAGACAGACCAAAAGTAATACTCCGCAGTTTGGGACATTCGCGCTCACTCGATGCGTGTTCAAGATTGTACGTTTCAATCTCAATGGCACGAATGGCACGTTTTGCCGTGTCCACATCAGTCGTGTTGTGCATCGTTTGTCCCGAACGTGCCTTCAACTCGCTTAGCATTTCCGACAATTCTACCAACGTTTTACCCTCCAACTCCGCACGCAATTCCGCATTTTGTGGAACATGACTGATGTTGTAGGAGCGAACCACACTTTCTACATACAACCCCGTGCCGCCACACACCACAGGGCGAAGACCACGCGAACGCATCGCTCCCAAGGTTTCAAAAAAATCTTGTTGATAGCGATAGAGATTGTATTTTGTGCCTGGTTCTTCAGTGTCGATGAGGTGATAGGGTACTGTCGTTCCGTTGATTTTGTAATCGGCCAGATCTTTTCCTGTGCCCAAATCCATGCGGCGGTACACCTGCCGAGAGTCTGCACTGATAATTTCAGTGCCCAGTTCATACGCCAAGGCCACCGCCAAGGACGTTTTGCCCGAGGCGGTGGGACCGACGATTGAAATAATGTCTAATTCTTTGGGATAATCCATATTGTCTTGTGAGATTCATTCCTCACACCTGTTCCAGAGCTTGCGCCAAATCGGCTATGAGGTCGTCTGCTGATTCTATGCCCACGCTCAAACGAATCAAGTCGACTGGGATGCCTGCTGCTTCAAGTTGTGACTCTGAAAGCTGACGATGGGTGTGACTTGCAGGGTGGAGTACACAGCTCTTGGCGTCAGCCACGTGAGTTGCTATGTTGATGAGCTGCAAACCATCCAAGCAACGCACCGCTGTTTCGCGCGATTTGTCTTTCAAACCGAAGCAGAGCACACCACAACTGCCCTTGGGGAGATATTTTTGTGCCAAACTGTAATCAAGACTGTCCTTGTCGCCTGCGTAGTTCACCCAACCTACTTTGGGATGATTTTTGAGAAAATCTACCACACGGCGCGCATTCTCCACGTGACGCTCAATGCGCAAATGCAGCGTTTCGATGCCGTTGTTCAAGAGATAAGCGTTTTGTGGGCTTTGGCAACAACCGAAGTCGCGTTGCAATTGTGCTATCACTTTCACCAAATAAGCCACTTCGCCAAAGGCTTCAGTGTAGGTCAGTCCATGATAACTTTCATCGGGTTGTGTCAAACCAGGGAATTTGTCGGCATGAGCAGACCAATCGAATTTTCCGCTGTCCACCACGCAACCACCTACGCAACGACCCTGACCATCAAGGTATTTTGTTGTGGAGTGGGTCACAATGTCGGCTCCCCATTCGATAGGACGGCAGTTCACGGGAGTGGGGAACGTGTTGTCCACAATGAGCGGCACGTCGTTGTTGTGTGCCAAGCGTGCCCAACGTTCAATGTCGCAAACACGGCAACCTGGGTTTGTCACCGTTTCGCTGAATACCAGTTTGGTGTTGGGACGAAATGCGGCTTGCACTTCTTCGTCTGTAGCGTCAAGACTCACAAACGTGCAGTCGATGCCCATCTTCTTCAGCGTCACTGCAAAGAGATTGTACGTACCTCCATAAATGCCGTTCGTTGCAATGAAATGATCGCCTGCATTGCAGATGTTGAACACTGCAAAGAAGTTGGCGGCTTGTCCGCTCGATGTCAGCAAACCCGCTGCACCTCCTTCTAGGGACGTGATTTTGGCAGCAACGGCATCGCACGTGGGATTAGCCAAACGAGAGTAGAAATATCCCGATTCTGCCAAATCAAAGAGACGCGCCATTTGTTCCGTTGACTCATATTTGAATGTGGTGCTTTGCACAATGGGCAACTGGCGAGCTTCGCCGTTCTTTGGAGTCCAACCTGCGGTGAGGCAAAGGGTGTCGATGTGTGGATGTTGTTCTGCCATAGGAGTTCTGAAAAGTTGAGAGTGAAACTTCATCGCGGATGACTGCCGTGCTTGTCAATGCTTGACATTTGCAGTGCCTAATGCGACGCTGAATGTTCTGCAAAGATAGACGGTTGTTTTTGAATCTACCGACTTTTCTTAGAATTTCTCCTCTTTTTTCGAGTGGAAACGCATACTTTAGAATGTTATTCTGTTGAAGTGCGCTAAATCCACCTTTTGCCGAATGATATTCTAGAGCTTTTTTGCACCAATAATAATCATTTGCTATAGTTTTGTCTATTTTTCTGCCGCTTTTGGTGTCTTTTCTTCCTGGAAAAGGAAGAAGAAGGCTACACTTACCAATAAAGCATAAGCCGCGAAGGTGTACCACACGCTACTCCAATCACCAATCTGCGCACCATCCACGTTTTGAGTGTGTTGATTCACCACCCATTGTGCGCCAATCATACCCACTGATGCACCAACACCGTT
>CAJPLH010000220.1 GCA_905371275.1 Prevotellaceae bacterium | reverse complement strand
TTTTCGGGCATTACTTTAGCGGTAAGGGTGAAGACATCGTCCACAGTCGCGCTGTGTTGTGTTTCATTCAACACCACTCGTGTGGCCTTGGGAGTCTCGGTTTTCTTTTCCTTCACCATCACGTGACAAGTTGCCTTCGCTACACTGCCATCAAGCGCCATAGCAGTAATCGTAACTTCACCAGCTTTCAAGGCTTTGAATTGACCATTTCCGACCATATCCAGAATACCGGGTTGGCTCAAGTGCCACGTCACCTTTTGGTCTGCTTCCTTAGGTAAGATATTAGCAACTAGATTGAAGACATCGTTCACAGTCACATTGCGTTGGGTTGCATCCAGCACTACTTTTGTAGCCTTCGGTGTTTCGGGTTTAGAAGGTTGTTCAGGAGTCGGGGGAACAACTGGCTTGGTGGGGGTGTCTGGTGTTGGATTGCTTTTTCCATTCACCACCATTATTTGCGCACGAGGAGAGTCGTTTGTCCAAATCTCACGGCGTTTACCATTTTCGTCAATCTCAACGTGAACCTCGTAGCGACGTCCAGGCGTTAAGCGCTTGAGATTAATTTTGGCAACTGTTGAGCGTGGTTCTGTGCGTTGGAAGGGACGTAATGTCACATTTCCAGATTGTCCAGCTTCAATTGACTCGTTGGCTTCTGGACAAACTAAACGATAGTAAATCTTTCCATAGTAGTACTTTTGATTATTACCACGGATTTCTGTATGAATCCGCATACCAATTTCTCTCTGTTTTGTTATATCAAATACTTGTTGATTGACTTCATTGCCATTCGCCAAGAAATCAACATTGTGTACCTTAATTTTGACTTCGGGATAAGGCAAAACATCGATTTGGAAATTTTGATCTGCACCAAGAGGTATGAATTGTTTGGTCTTAGTATTGGTTGTTTCCAACACTAGTTTCACATTGTAACGTCCTGGAGCCATCGCATGAGGACCCGTGTTGTCGGAGTAATTTGTGGGAAAGTTCACAGCCACTTGTGTATCTGCCAAACGGCGGAATGACACAGTGCTATTGGCGGTGAAGGGAGCCACATAGTTTGCACCACCATTTACGGGCTCAAACGTCATTCTCAAATTGCCATGCACTTCGTCCACATTGGGATTACGTACGCCGAAGGTTATCATGGCAGGCTCTCCTACGCCTGCATAAGCGGGGAAGAGCATTTCAGGGGCTCGGCACACGGTCAAGGCACCCCCTTGAATCTCATCCGTCACAGAGACTCCGCTACTGGTCACTGCCAACTTCATGCGATTGGCATATTCAATCGGATACCACGCCTCGTATTTATCTGGATTCTTCGCCACTAGCTCACGTGAAACGGGCACCAAGAGATAGTCGCCTTGAGGAATGTCAGCAAAATGAATATCTCCAATAGGGATATTTTGTGTCATGAAAATGGTTGTCCATTCAAAGTTCCTATTGTTTGAGTTAATTAGTTTTACCGTATTCCCTTTTTGATCTATCACGGCAATGCCCACTTGTCCAGTGAAACGATAGAACTCTCCATTCATAGAATGGTAAGAACCAGAGGAAATTGTTGCATTAAAACGAGTCTTTGCGTCACCTGTTCGGGGACTAAATTCAAAAGCTGCATTCTTGCGCGCACCCAATGTGCGTTGTGGGGTGGGGAAGTCCGGGTATTGTCCATTCTTAGGGTGCGCCATCAGTACCACTTGGTTTTCCCAAAACTGCCCATTGCCCATAAACGGACCAGGAAGGGGAGTAGTGATGGTGTTAATATCATAATAGCCATCGCCTTGACCATCCCAACCAAAGTTGGCATGAATGAAGCCGCGTCGGTCATAGCCGTCATAGATGAATGCGTGTATGCCACCGCAAACCATCACAGGGTAGCCATCGGATAGCTCTTGCATGATTGCTTCACGAAATTCGTCTGCTTGCATACGATCGCGGTGTAACAAGCGAGTGGTATAACCAAAATCGTTTTGCAAAGCATCGAGGGTGTATTCGATGTTGGAGGGACTGGCTTGGGTGCCGAATGTGATGCGAATGGCTTTACCCACGTCTACCAATAGACGACCAACGGCATTTACAGAACGGAAGTCTTTCATTTGCTCGCGTGTGTCCTTCATTGCCTCCCAAAGATAAGTGGGCGATGTGTCGGCTTCGTCTCCGTCACCAGCTTTGCGGACATAGAGTTTGGGACGTTGTTTAGGCCATTTGTAGAAATACAAAAATTGTGCAGCAGCGGTGGCTACGCAGCCCGTGTAGGTGGGTTTTCCATTGATAACAGGGGTTTTGCTATTGTAAGGATAACTCTGTCCCCACTGAGCTGTGACAAGAGGTGGAACGTTGCGTTTTAGCAATTTAGGTAGAGCAGCTGCAGGCTGTTGCCCACTGCGCACTTGTCGCACTGTTTCCGTGTATTGTTGCAACAAAGCGTGAACTTGTGGTGGCAAAGCCTTGACATCGCCTGCGGATAATTTTCCATAACCCACCACTTCATTCATTTGGCTTTCACCTGAAACAATGACAAATCGTTGCTCCTCTTTACTGACAAAAAGGTGGTAAGCTGGGGCTTCAGCTACAGATCTTGTGCTAATAGTAGAAGAACCAGGAGTAGGCACTGCCACTGGCTGTCTTAAGTATTGACGAGCTATGTCTGCTGCTTTCCTGATATCCACAGGATTTGCTTGAGCCGTGTACCCAACCATGCTGAGCACACTGGCCGCAAATGATAGAATAAGGTGTTTATTTATCATGAGTTGATTAGTTTGATGCGTAAAAATCGGATATTATTGGAAACTACTGTTTTAAGCGATAAATTCTGTTTCCAACAACAACAATCCATAGTGGAGAGTCTCCCACATGAAGACGGGTTGTTGAGGCATTCGTACGACCGCTAGCTAATTTTCGTCCCAATAAGTCGTAGACCACAACTGGAAGTCCTACCGGTGCTTCTTCTATCAGGAGTAGCGTGTTGTTGCGATAAACTACGAGAGGGATAGTATGAGACACTATTGCTGTAGGGGCAATAACAGTAACTACGCATTTTGAGGTCATACCATCTACATCTTGTGCACGTGCGGTAATAGTAGTTTCTCCTACTTTGAGTGCGCGGAATTTGCC
>CAJPLH010000219.1 GCA_905371275.1 Prevotellaceae bacterium | reverse complement strand
AAAAATAGAATTCAGCACAAGAAATTGGGGAAAAACTACAATAACCACCCTCACTTGACGACCTCTATTTAGAGATTGCCGAACTTTTTTTGGATTATGGCAGCGAAGTTTTTGCCAAAAAATTTCTTCAACTTCTCGACAAGACCTCTCCCCTTTATCCTCGTGTCCAACTCTTGGAAAGCGAAATTCTGATGCGCTACGGCACTCCCTTCTATGGTATTGAGCAGGTGGAACAAGTCATCGACGAAGACCCTTACAACGTTGATGCTTGGGTGCTTCGTGCCGAATTAGCCAACGACATCAAAGACTATCCCAAATGTCTTGAGGCAGCAGAATATGCACTCGCCATTTCTCCCAAACATCCCAAAGCACTGCGCATGAAAGCCATCGCTGCATTAGGTTTGGAGAAATGGAATACCGTGTTGAAGGTCTACAAAACCTACCACGACATCGAGCCTAACGACTACACAATGTCTCTGTCTGTTGGAGAAATCTATCTCAATCGCAATAAAATTCCACAAGCTCGCGCAGCTTTGCAACACGCTATGAAAAATTGCGCCAGCGACAACCCCGACAAACAGCGCATATCTCTCGACCTCGCTATGTCCTACGCAATGGAGGGCGACATCCGAAAAGCCTACGTTTGCGTGGCCACTTTGTCTTCTTTAGGCGTTCCCCATGACGAAATGTTGCTTCAAGCCGTACGAGTCGCCATCACTTATGGGTTCCTCCCCTTTGCTGCAGAACTACTGCGAATGAGAAATCTAGAAGTGCCCATTGCCGATGAGCGCAACGTCCAACTGGCGCAACTCCTCCACGAGAGCCAACTGCACAATGATTTCAAAACCAATTGGGAAGAACTCTTCCAAGCAAACTTCCCAGCAGAGAGTGAAGTTCAAGCTTACAGGGCTTACGCCGCCGTAAAACTTCGGAACAAACAAGTTTTCATCGACAGTTTTGCAGCAGCTTTGCAGCACCAACCCAGTTTGTTACAACAACTCTTCTATACGGATTATAAGAATATACCGCTACACCAAATCTCAGACCTTGTTGTAGCCGAGGTTTTCAACAGAAACAAACGAACATAAGCCATGAATAAAATCCTACTAACCACTATCTTTGCTGGCGCACTCAGCGTAGTGTCACCAGCTTTGGCACAAAATGCGCGTCCCTTCGTTGTCCCCGAACTCACTTCGTGGCAAGGCGGCAAAGGCAACTTTATTCCTTCGGGACGCATCATCGTGCAAGATCGTGCATTCACAGCCGCTGCCCGAAGTTTCCTCCAAGACTACTCCACACTCTTAGGAAAAAATCTCACCATCGTCAGTGGAAAACCACAGAAAGGTGACTTTGTCTTTGCCAAAGCAGGTTTTGCTCCCGCATCTAAAACCGACACCCTCGGCACGGAAGGCTATCACCTCAACATTGCCGACCACGTTACGCTCACCGCTTCTCAACCCACTGGCGCATTTTGGGGCACGCGTACCCTACTCCAACTCAGCGAACAAACCCAATCGCACGCCATTCCGCAAGGTGTCACCACCGACCGCCCTCAATATGCCCTACGTGGTTTTATGATTGATGCCGGACGCAAATACATTCCTATGAACTATTTGCGCCAACTGGTCAAGGTGATGGCTTACTACAAGATGAACACGCTGCAAGTGCACCTCAACGACAACGGCTTTAAGCAGTATTTTGGCAACGACTGGGCAAAAACACCAGCAGCCTTCCGTTTGGAGAGTGACTATTTCCCTGAGCTCACCGCCAAAGATGGTCACTACACCAAAAAGGAGTTCATTGACTTCCAACGCGAAGCCGCAGCACAAGGCGTAGAAATCGTTCCCGAAATTGATGTTCCTGCACATTCGCTCGCTTTCACCCACTATCGTCCTTCACTGGGTAGCGAAGAATTTGGAGCCGACCACCTCGATTTGCGCAATCCGGCTGTAGTTCCCTTCCTAGACAGTCTTTTCACCGAGTATTGCAGCGGTAAGAACCCCGTCTTTATGGGCAAGCGCGTGCACATCGGCACTGACGAATACAGCAACAAGGACAAAGAAGTCGTAGAACTCTTCCGCTCGCTCACCGACCACCTCATCAAACACGTGGAACGCTATGGCAAACAAGCCGTGGCTTGGGGCGCACTCACCCACGCAGACGGCAAAACTCCCGTGAAATCTAAGGACGTTTTGCTCGAAATGTGGTACAATGGCTATGCCGATCCCAAGAAGATGAAGGAGCAAGGCTTCCAAATGGTGTCTATCCCTGATGGCTATGTCTACATCGTCCCTGCAGCGGGTTATTATTACGACTATCTCAACTGCCCCTTCCTCTACGAGCATTGGACACCTGCCCAAATCGGCAACCAAAAGTTTGAAGAGGGCGATCCTTCTATCCAAGGGGGTATGTTTGCCGTTTGGAATGACCACGCTGGAAACGGCATCACCGTGCGCGACATTCACCACCGTGTGATGCCTGCACTCCAAACCATTGCCACCAAAACGTGGACGGCAGCGAAGACTTCTTTGCCTTATGCCGACTTTGCGCGCCTTAGTCCCATCCTCAGCGAAGCTCCTGGTGTCAACCTCCTCGGACGTACGCTGGGCAAAACTGGACGCACCTCTGTGGAATATGCGCACTTACCCTTGCAACCTAACACAAACCTCGATTGGTTTGGTCGCGAAATTGGTTACAACTACACCGTGGACGTGACGGTCAAAGCCGACGAAGTGACAAAAGGTGCCGTACTGTTCCAATCACCCGATGCCACAGTCTATCTGGCTTCCCCACAAAATGGCAAATTAGCCTTTGAACGCGAAGGATATCTCAACGAATTCGACTACGTTTTGCCCAAAGACCGCGCAGTTCGTCTCACCTTCATTGGCACAAACAAGGAAACAACGCTACTCGTAGACGGCAAATTCCGCCAATCGCTCTATCCTCTCACCGTGGGTAGCGCGCAAGTCAATGCAGGAGCTGCTGGTGCCACTTCCGATCCCTATGCAGCGTCTAAGATGTACTACCAGCGCACGCTGGTCTTCCCCTTGGAACGCACAGGTAACTTCAAAGGACAAATCTTGAAACTCGCAGTTTCAAACTTCGCACAACAGTAGTAGAACG
>CAJPLH010000218.1 GCA_905371275.1 Prevotellaceae bacterium | reverse complement strand
TTTTCTGTGGCAGAAATTTTGGCAATCATCGTTTGCGGTAGTCAATGGTGAGGGCAATAACTTGGGATTGCAGCGCAAGGATTTGCGTGGAATAGTGCGTCAATTTTTCTAGCATCACCTGTGCTGTCTTAACGGAATGATAGGTATTGAGTGCGCGTACGGCTTGGTTATAGAGGATACCAATCTTATGTAACTGTGCTGTGAATTCCGATAGCTTGCGGTTGTATTCCACGGCTGATTTATCTACGGAGATGACCTTAAATTCTTCACCCAACAAGCGAGCGCGCACAAAGTCTGACTTCGTTTTTGCTCCCGAACGCTGGAACAAATCAATGATTTTCTGTTGGTCTTTGGGATTAGGTAGGCGAGTATCCCATCTATCCCAATGTTCTATTGGATTTTGCATCGTAATATGGGTATTATAGAGTGATTAAAACCGACTTTGGAGGGTTTCTTTTCCCCAAGGGGGCAAGGTTCTTTGTCGGCAAAAACGAAGTTTGTCGGACAAAGACACACCTTGCCAGTAAAAAGAGTTGATGCTGGGGAAGCATCCAGCCCTTAGTGGGCTGTTTCCTTCGGTCGTGTTAGAGGTTGTATTTGTTCGTCTGCAAAGTTACATCCTAAACTTAAATCATTCAATACGAAAGGATTATCCAATTCATCCCTATTTTTCCCTCTTTTCTCCTTTTCTTGTGAGTGGACTAAAAACTAAGTTCTTTTGCAGAGTCAAAAGGCCTGTATAGACTGAGCTAAAGTCATCCAAATGGACTGCCTAATTGACCAATTGACTAACTGACTAATTGACTTAAGTCTATGAGTCTATACAGAGAAAAGTCTAAGCATTACGACCTATAAACACGATTCATTATGCAACAAAAAGTATCACGACCTCTATTTTTAGGCTTCGCTTCTCAAAAAGGTGGAGTGGGAAAAAGCAGTTTAGCCGAAGTCTTGGCTGCGGTGCTGTATTATGAGCGTGGGATTCCTCTTGTTGTCATGGATTGTGACGCAACACAAGAGTCGTTCTATAAGTTACGAGAGCGGGAACGCGACCTTATCGAGTCGGATGCCAAGATACAAGCTGAGATGAAAGCCTATTTCACGCGCTTAGGGAAACCTTCCTATACGATATTGCGCGCCAAACCCGAAGATGCTCTCACGCTGGTGCAACAATATCTCGACACACAAGGAAGAGGAGAACGACTGGTGATCTTTGATTTCCCAGGACACGCCAGCACAGAGAGTTTGTTGCGCTTTTCTGTGGAGATGGATTTCATCATCTCTCCCATCGAAGCCGACCCTCAGTCCTTAGCGTCTTCTTTTGCCTATGCTCGCACCATCCGTGATTTGGGCTTAGGCTTTGAAGATGCACGCATTGAAGACTTCTTCTTTCTCTGGAATAAGGTAAATCGCAGTGCAAATCCCACGATTCAACAGGTTTTTACGGACTATGCCAAGCAAGAGGGTTTGAGTATGTTTGATACTTGCATCTATCATTCGGTGAAGATTGCACGAGAATTACAAGCTGCAGGAGGAATTAAGACTTGTTTCCGTAGTTCTTATCTTGCACCAGCTCCGATGTATCGCGCTGCCCTTGGCATTGATGCGTGGGTGGATGAGGTGATGGAGAAGTTACACCTTATAAATCTAATGTCTGATGAGTAGTCTGAAGGAACAACGCAATAAAATTTTCCAAGAGAAGCTCCAAGAATTGGGGGACATGGGTACGAAGGAACGAACCTTAGAAGATGCGCCTTTCTATGACAAGCCCGTAACTTCCCCTGCGCTTCCTCCAAAAGAGAATAAGGAGGAGAAAATCATGAGTGAGTCCACATCAACGATTTCATTTTCTCAATATGCAGACCTCTATTTGACCGTCAATAGTAGCAAAGGTGCGAAATCGGGATTCACCATTCGCACAGAGGTGTTGCAAACACTGCGGCACGTGCTGAGTGATTTGCGGTCTGACACGACACTCTCGAGTTACATTGAACGCATTATTGTGGAACATCTTCGCACGCACCAACAATTGCTCAATAAGGAAATTGTCAAACGCAAGAAGGAACAAACCATACAACTATGATTACTGCTTTTCTACTCAACATTTTGCTCCTTTTCTCCATCCTTTGGGTGGCGATGGGGCTGATTTATACCTTTCATCGTTGGAGAAGTGGATGTTCAACGCTACATAAAGTTGTACCTCAAACGAATACGCAGCAAGATACACTCCAAGCTGCTGAAGAGCATCTCCTTGTGGGCAAAAGCAAAGGATTGACGACACAAATTATTGCTGCGACATCCGATGTGGAAGCCACAGAAAAATCTAGTGAGGAGTCGGATAATGTTATTGCAGAGAAAAACGAAGACTCCCGCGAACAGACCGAAGAGAGTGAAATCGCGGTGGACTATACCCTAGAAGAAGTGGATGAGGAGGAGGTGCTTCGTGAAGAAATTCTTTGGCAAGACAACGCTACTACCGATATTTCACCCACTAGCATTCTCACTCGCGACTTAGTGCGATTGAATCATTGGCACAAACAAGATGATAGTCTTGATGAGGAGGGCGAAACGGAGGTTATCCATACACTCCAAAGCCTGAAAGGTACGGACTTATTGGCGCAATATAAAGCTCAACTCTCCCAAGAAGAAAGGGTGCATCAGAAACTCTTGCAAGCCATTGACAAGGCTGAAACAGAAGAACAAGAAGGGGAAACTACACCACAGTTTTTCTCGGGAGATAAGACTGAAACCACTGCGCATTCTCTCGATTATTATCTGTAAAACTATCCATTCGGAACAGGAGAACACTGCGGAGGTGTGAGGTTACACACTCATTCTTCCTTTACTAGAGCCTACAATACCTCCCTCTGTTCTCACTTCCATTCTCTCACCCTAGCAATAATCACATTTAATTTCTATCAATATGAAGACAACAAAGAAACTTTCTCTCGTGCTTCTCGCCCTCTTTCTCGTATCGGCAGGAGCTTATGCCCAAGGTAACGGTATGGCAGGTATCAATGCAGCCACAAAAATGGTGACTTCCTACTTTGATCCTGGCACAAAACTCATCTACGCCATCGGTGCTGTCGTTGGTCTGATTGGTGGCATCAAGGTCTACAACAAGTTTTCCAGCGGTGATCCCGACACC
>CAJPLH010000217.1 GCA_905371275.1 Prevotellaceae bacterium | reverse complement strand
AGAAAAAACTTGGCCTTTTTGGGACTTTCGCTTTAACATTTCATTTTCAAATATTTAAGACATAATCCAAGAGACAAGCGATAGAAGTCAAAGTCATTAACAAGTTAGCACAATTTCATTTGTTCCTTCGGTGTCGCTGAAAAAGGAGATGTTGCAAAAGTCGTTTTTGCAGCATCTCCTATTAGTGTTTGATGGTTCAAATTGGGAAGAAGAAGGGGGAAGTCACTTACTTATTTCGCGCGCATCTCTTCAATGAGCGTCTTCATTCCTTTAATCTTCTCATCGCTCACTTGTTGCAACAATCTTTTCAAAGCATTGCGCTGAATGGCAACATAAGAAGTGTGAGGATTTACATCGATGCGCCCAATCTGTGGAGCTGTCAATCCTCCTTTTTTACACAAAAATCCGAGAATATCAGCTTTGGAAAGTTTGTCCTTCTTGCCACGACCGATATAAAGTACCGCCCATTGCGAGAGTGGAGCCTTAATGACAACCCCATCAACGTTAGCTGTTTCATCCACTTTTATGAACTCCGGCAATTTCTCTTCGGGACCTACCAATAAATAAGCCGTTCCTTCGGCATCCCATCGCGCCGTGCGACCAGAACGATGCGCAAAAGTGGCAGCGTCAAGCGGTAGGTGATAGTGCACAATGGCGCGAACCTCTGGAATGTCTAATCCACGCGCGGCTAAATCAGTGCTGACCATCACAGAAGCCGCGCCCGAACGAAAACGATAGAGCGAGCGCTCTCGGATTTCTTGATCTTGCCCACCGTGGTATAGGCTAACAGCAAAACCGTTGTCACGAAGATATTGTCCCACTCTCTCAACACTCTCCCGATGAGCAACGAAGACTATGCTACTGACACCGCCAATGTGCGTGAGCAACTTGGCCAATGTTTCAAGTTTATCCTTTTGCGGAGAATCAATCTCGCAAACAGTCAACCGCGTAGACAACTCTTCAGCCGTATCAAGGTAATTGATGGCCGTAAATTTTCGGTTTGCAATCAAATCGGGCACAGGGAGCACCTTTTTCGGCTTCCCATTTTCAGAAGTAGCAGCACGTTCTCCCCACACATCACGTTTGTCTTCTTCAAAAGCAGTGGCAGAAGCCACTACCACTTGCGGCACATAGTTCATTGCTTCGCCAATGCGGTGCATTTCTTCTCGAAACCCCAGTTCCAAACATTTGTCATACTCATCCAAGACAAGGAGTTTTACTCCCAAGATGTTCAAGTTTTCCTTGCCAATATGGTCAAGCAAACGTCCGGGAGTGGCAAAAACCACCTGTGGACGAATCTCTCGAATGCGACGATGTTCCTCCATTGTTGGACGCCCACCATAAAGTGCAAGACCGCGCAAGGAAGTATTTGTTTGAGATTTAAACACCAGTTCCACCTGTGCCGCAAGTTCGCGGCTAGGAACAACGACAACAGCCTGCAAAGAATCGAGAGAAGCATCAATCCGGGCTATGAGCGGCAAGAGATAAGCCAACGTCTTACCGCTTCCCGTAGGCGACAAGAGCAAAACGTTATGATGTTGCTGAATAGTCTTACCAGCTTCAAGTTGCATAGGATTGAGCTTCATAACAATAAAAGGAATAATGATGAATAAAATGCGTCAGTAGTTGGGGGCAAGAAGCTTCCAATCATAAAGAAAAAGGATAGAAAGAAGGCTGTACCGGTGAAGATGATGAAACTCCGAGTGAAAAAAGATTTGAGTGTTCCCTACCCTCTGTAATCCGACCCCCACGCTGCATTGAAAGCGCAGTATCGGCACGCCATTAGATAGACAACTTGTCTCGGTGATTCAGAAAAATTGATGAGTATCCCAATCTGACCAGTACAGCCTATGCTACTATATATGTGAAGGACAGCCTGCGCTGTCACAATCGCTTCTTGTTTGTAGAGCAAAGTTAGAAGTTTATTTTGAATCCTCCAAATATAATGTCCACTTTCTGAAGAAATCATTTATGAGGCACCTATACAGCAATCGTTTTCAGCCTTAGTTCACCCCAAAGAACCGAACTCTAGAACCAAAATCTCGATGATTTTCGAAAAAAAGAGGGCAAAACATTTGCCAGTTTCAGAAAAAGCTGTACCTTTGCACTCGAAAACGAAAACAGGGTACCATGGCCGAGTGGCTAGGCACAGGTCTGCAAAACCTGCTACAGCAGTTCGAATCTGCTTGGTACCTCAATCCAAGGAGCACCTCGCAATGAGTTGCTCCTTTTTTCTTTGGTTGTTTCCATCATAGCACAACACTCTACTTCTCTCAACAGAGAATCCCAAGAGTTGCTGCCCATTTTTCTCTCATCAATCACGCACACCATGGAAAAAAAGTCCATCAACGCACCACAAGATTTGTCCTTTGACCCCGTGCAAGAGGATATGTTCCTCGAGGATAACGAAAATCTAGAGTCAAACAACAGCATAGACCTCATCACAGATTTGAATGAGGTGGAATATTCTGATGATTTAATTCCCGAAATCGCAACCGAAAAGCTCGTGTTGCGCACAGAAGGTTTGGTGAAACGCTATGGTAAGCGCACCGTTGTTAATGACGTTTCATTCGAAGTGCACCAAGGAGAAATTGTAGGATTGCTTGGCCCCAACGGAGCAGGCAAAACAACTTCATTCTATATGACAACCGGATTGGTCGTTCCCAACGGAGGAAAGATTTATTTGGGAGAAAAGGAAATCACCAAAGCTCCCGTTTACAAGCGTGCCAAAGCCGGCATTGGTTATTTGGCACAGGAAGCCTCCGTGTTTCGCAAGATGAGCGTGGAAGACAACATCTCCTCAGTACTTGAGATGACTAACAAGTCACGCGAGGAACAACGCGAGATGCTAGAATCGCTCATTTCAGAGTTTCGCTTGCAAAAAGTGCGCAAAAACCTGGGTGACCAACTTTCTGGTGGTGAACGTCGTCGCACAGAAATCGCTCGTTGCTTGGCCATCGACCCCAAATTCATTATGCTTGACGAACCTTTTGCAGGAGTCGACCCCATTGCGGTAGAAGACATTCAATATATTGTCTGGAAACTCAAAGACCGCAACATTGGCAGCCTCATTACTGACCACAATGTAGAAGAATCGGTGGGTATCACTGACCGTGCGTATCTTCTCTGCGAAGGAGAGCTTTTGTTTCGCGGCAG
>CAJPLH010000216.1 GCA_905371275.1 Prevotellaceae bacterium | reverse complement strand
AATCTTACCATTCTCAATCACCACACCTCTTTGCGCCTTTTCTGCTTTGCGACCTGTGAGGTCGTAAGTTTCAGTGGCAGCATTGTTGTCTGTTTCAACGGTGACAGAAGAGAGGCCTGTGAGAAGTCTGTCTTCTGATACGAAATTTTTCGCAACGCTATTGGGGTCGAGTGCAATAGATTCCTTACCGTTACCGTGAGCAATCGTCATATAGTAGCCAGCTTTTACGAGATCTGCAGGGATGTCGAATTTAAAGGTGTTAGACACACGTTTCAACTTACCTTTCAAGTCGTAAACCTTGAAGCCTACTGCACCTCTACCGCTTTGGCGATCCACAGTGATGTGGTTGCCACTGATCTTAGTTTTGTAGGCCTGAGCTTCGTTGTCATTGGTGAAGTGGCGTACAAAACCAACGTCACCTACCTCTTTTGCATCAGCTGGAGTCGCATCAGGAGAAGTTGCTACGCGGAATGCTCCCTTAGGAGCACCAGGATAGATGGCAGGAAGTCTTTCGATGCGTTCGTCGATGAAGATGATACCAGGGTGCGCCTTAGGGTATTTTCTCATGTGCGCAAGTGCCTTGTCAATGTCAGCTTGCGTGGTGGTGAACCAGTTGGCGTGGTAGTCTCCGGTGTTGTGGTTCTTCACAGGTTTGAAGAAACCATAGAAATCGAAGAATTCGCTCAAGTCTTCTTTTGCCACGTCAGAGCAGACCATAGCAAAGCGCAAGTAGTTTTCGAGGCCGCTGATAGGATTCTTTTCGTCAGTGGAGTATCTCATTGGAGTCTTGCGCAATTGTGCAAACACTTCGGGGAAGAAGTTGGGATGATGTCCTTGCAATTGATAGTACATCCAGAGTTGGAAATACAAGCGTGAGCGCATCCAAATCTCATATTCATCGCGGAACTGACCTTTGTGGAAAGACTCAATGGGGTTAGAGAGCGGACGACCGCGCCCCACGTTGCTACCACGATACCAAGAGTAGACTTGTGAGAAGAAGTTCACAGACATTTCCGTGTCACCCGCCATATTGATGGCTTTTTGGTGAATGTGTCCGGTTTCGTGTGCCACCACCCAGATAGGAGCACCTTCGTCGTTTTCCCAACCTTGGGTAAACTTAGCCTGATTGAGGTAGTCGCCAGTGCCAGGGTAATATGTACCATAGGTAGAGGCGTAGGGGTTACCTTTAGAAGATGCTGATGCAGAGAGCATACAGTTGAAGCGATCGAGATATTGGTCGATGCCCATAAGGTTGTGTTCCACTGTCACGAGAGTGTCCCAACGTTGCAACACTCCTTGAATACCAGCAGGAACGCCATCGGCATAAACAAAGTTTGCGCCACCTCTGAGTCCTTTAAGGGATTCATAGTGTTCGTGTTTCACGTCATTGAGGTGCACATTAAATTGATACCATTTGTTCTTCAAGTGCACAATGGGATCTTTGAAGATGGTTCTTGCCATATCCTCAAAGTCCTTGTTGGTGTGTCCGCGTGTGATGTCGAAATAACCATTGACGCGTCCGCCTTCAATGTGAATGGGGATGGAAGGAACAGTAGCCAATCGCGTGCCTACACTTGTGATGCGGTAGTCGATAAAGAGATGCCCTTTTTCGTCAGCCACTATCAAGTTGAAGCCAGGTTTGAGGTCGTAGGTTGGACCTGTCACGTTCATTTCGGGGCACACCATCGCTTTAAGATTCGTGTTGCCTTTCAGTGATTGTGCACCTACAAACAGCATAACAGGTTCGCCACGTTCCACACTGATACCCGTAGGACCTGTTTGAGGGCTGAATTGGTAGCCAGTGCCCACAAACTCATCTGCGTTCCACTTATTGGGATCAGAATAAGGTTTGTAGTCGTAGACACGGAAATCTTTTTCTCGGTGCGTCCAAGTGTTGTTCTTCACCTTGAGCACCACCTTGGCGAGAGTTGCAGGGAATTCTTTGGGAGCAGCTGGAAATTTTGCCATAATTTCAGCTGTAGTCTCGTTGAGCGCTTTGGTGAGTGCCTCGTCTGAAAGAGAAGCGTATTCATCTTTCAAAGTGGTGCGTGCTTTGTCTTTGAAGAATTTGTCGAGCACTTCGTTATATCTCGAACCATAGCTGCTAATGGTTTTCAGTTCAGAGGCATTGCCGCGCTTTTCAGCCAATTTTGTTTCGTCCACCTTGGCAGGAACGAGATACCACTTAGAGGCAGGATCTTCTTCGTACCACGACAAGACGTTTTTGCTCCCTGCGTTGATGTTCATCACCACACCGCTTTGGTCTTTGATGTAGAAAGAAGGTGCATACGTATCGCCTGTGCTGTTGAAGGCAAAGGTAGACTGTGTAGAGCCAGTTTGATAATTCTGATTTGCGCCATTCACTCCGATGATGTAGCGTTCGTTGAGGGCATTCTTAATGGTGTATCTGCCATTAACATTGGTGAGATACCACAACTGCGAATAGTCATTGTTTTGTTGTGGCATACCCGTGATACTAGGAGCAGTAAGGCTTGCTGTGAGATTAACTCCAACGCCGATGTTTTGCAGATAGTACCAGCCATTTTCCACTTTTTCTGTTGCACCCAATCTTTTGGCGACATTGGCGCGCACTTGTTCGGTGGTGATGTTGGTGACAGGAATGAGTTCCCAGTCAGAGCCCTCGTCGGGGGTTGCTTTTCGGTTAGCGTGCCAACCCGCCATATAGTGGTCGAACTTTTCGTTCAGACTGGTTTTGTCGTTAGCATCGCTGAAGCTGGGGTTTTCGTATTTTTCGGCTTTGTTGCTCCACGAAATTGTCACATAGTTCGTGTTGGCTTTGTCGCTTGCGTTGCCGCCACTGTAGAAGATGTGCAATGGTAGCATATTGCCCGACACCTTTTCGGGTTTGTCGGTGAGGTAGTTCAAATTGAGCGCACTGCTCACATAATAGTGTCCTGGCATCATTGGTTTGACAATCCAAATCTGACTGTAAATGTCGTTGCCGGAGCGTTTAGATGCACCCATTATGGCATTTGTTCTTCCGTTGACGCTGGCATAAAGGTTTGAGCGTCTGTTTTTGAACATAAACAGACCGCCTTTTTGCAAGAGAGCCTCAACGTTCGCCTTGCTAGCGAAGCTGGCAGTAGGCACTGTTATGCCCGAAAGCAACAAGGCGGAAAGGAGCATTTTGGTAGAGTTGTTCATAAAGGGGG
>CAJPLH010000215.1 GCA_905371275.1 Prevotellaceae bacterium | reverse complement strand
CTAAACGAATGTTGTGTTTTGGTGCAAGTGGTTGTATTTTAGTGGTTTATGGAGAATGTGTGACACTTGTGACAGCAAAAAGTGCAAAATCGCTGTTACGCGTACGCGCGCGCGTGAGTGAGAGTGGTGGTTTTCACAGTTGATAATATATGGGAATGGGCGATTGGGGTTTATCCAACACCAAAAGGAGATGCTGCAAAAACAAGTTTTGCAACACCTCCTTTTGTGTTAGAGTGATGTGACTTTCTACTCGTCACATTTTTTATTTGGGCAGAATCGACTTATCCAATCAAACCGCGCACGCGGTCGTCGAAGGCAGAGAGAGAAGCCTTGGCACCTTCGCCAATGGCCACAACGATTTGTTTGTAGGGAACATCGGTGCAGTCACCAGCAGCATATACGCCAGAAACTGAAGTGCGGCAGGTGCGATCCACTTGGATTTCACGACGGGGAGAAAGTTCGAGTTGATCGGCAAAGACTTGCGTGTTGGGAGCAAGACCAATTTGCACGAAGACCCCATCGAGAGAAATCTCGCGTTCTTGTTCCGTGTTGCGGTCTTTCACGCGGAGACCAGTGACTTTCTGACCATCGCCAAGCACAGCAGTGGTTTGCGACATCGTGAAAATCTCAATGTTTTCAGTGGCGCGAGCCTTTTCTTGAAGCACATTGTCAGCAAGGAGTTTGTCAGCAAATTCCAATACAGTGACGTGGCTGCAAATGCCTGCCAAGTCAAGAGCCGCTTCGATACCAGAGTTACCACCACCAATGACAGCAACGCGCTTACCTTTGTAGAAAGGACCATCGCAGTGAGGGCAGAAGTGCACACCGCGACCGAGATAGTCGGCTTCGCCTTCCACACCGAGTTTGCGCCAACTTGCGCCAGTAGCGATGATGACAGCACCAGCCACAAAGGTTTCTCCACCTTTCACGCTGATTTCTTTGGGACATCCTTGGAGCGCTGCGCTTTCGATTTTGCGGTTTTCAAACACGTCGATGGGATAAGCACCGATATGCTTGCCGAGATTGGCAGCAAGTTCGGCACCTGTGGTTTGTGGCACAGAAATCAAGTTTTCGATGCCCACGGTGTCTTTCACTTGTCCGCCAATGCGTTCTGCTACAATGGCCACGTTGAGACCTTTACGTGCTGAATAGATGGCTGCTGCACTGCCGGCAGGGCCGCCACCGACCACCACTACATCGTAGTTGCGGCGAATAGCTTCGAGACTAGCCGTGTTAGAACCGAATTTTTCTTCCAATTCTTCCAAAAGACCAGCCATTTCTCCGCGTCCACCGTGCACCAATTTTCCTTCGTGCATCACAGCAGGAACACCTTGGAGGTGAAGCGCATCGGCTTCCGCTTGGAAGAGTGCGCCATCTACGATTTCGTGAGTGAAATCTTCGTGCAACAATGCCATAACATTGAGTGCTTGCACCACATCGGGGCAGTTTGTGCAGGAGAGAGAAATATAGCTGGTGAGGTGGATGGGACCTTTGAGGGCTTTGATGCGACGTGTCACAGCTTCGTCGGGAAGAGCTTTACCCTTGCCGTCAGCGTTGTAAACGGCAACGATGAGCGAAGTAAATTCGTGTCCGCCAGGGATGCAACGGAAGACGATGCCTGTGTCTTTGCCGTCTTTCACCAACACCATGCGGAGTGTTCCGGGAGTTTCTACCACTTCGACAGCAATGTGGTCGGAGGTAGAAGCAAAGTCATTGAGAAATTCTTTGAATTCTGCAAAACTCTCGTGAGCGGGATCGGCTTCAAGACGCAAAACATATTGAGATTCCAAAGCAGTATAAATACCTTTTACTTGCTGGAGAAGGCTTGGTTCAATCATAATCTATTCAGAAAAAAGGGAATTGTGATAGAGGTATAAGAAAAGGTGCGGCATCTTTAAGTTCACGCCTTGAACAATGCCGCACCCATCAATGAAAACCTATTAACGTATTTATCTCTCTAATTTAGATTTTGCCTACGAGATCAATGCTGGGTTTGAGAGTTTCAGCATCTTTCTTCCATTTAGCAGGACAAACTTCACCATCGTGGCTAGCTACATAGAGAGCAGCTTCGACCTTACGAACGAGTTCTTCAGCGTTACGACCGATGCTGTTGTCTTGGATTTCAGCTACCTTGATGAAGCCTTGGGGGCAAACCAAGAAGGTGCCACGGTATGCCAAACCATCTTCTTCGTTGAGCACACCAAAACCGCGAGAGATTGCGCCAGTGTGGTCAGCAAGCATAGGATAGTTGATCTTCTTGATGCTGTCGGAAGCATCGTGCCAAGCCTTGTGAGTGAAGTGAGTGTCGGTGCTCACTGAGAATACTTCAACACCCATTTCTTGGAGTTTGCTGTATTGTTCTGCGAGGTCTACCAATTCAGTGGGGCAAACGAAAGTGAAGTCAGCGGGATAGAAGAAGAAGATGCTCCATTTTCCAGCAATGTCTTCGCTGCTGATGGTTTTGAACTCGCCGTTGTGGTAGGCTTCTACCTTAAATTCGGGGGCTTTAGCGTTGATGATTGGTTGCATATTGAGATGTTTTTATTCGTTTGTTTGGGAATTTCCCAGGGGTGGAGCGCATCGCGTTGTGTGGTTGCGATGTTGCTCACCGCCTGTGATTGTTTCCGAGGCTAAGTTGTTCGAAGACTTAGCATTTGAAATAGTTTGTTATGTCTGTGTTGGCTAATGGCCGTGGTGTGAAGACTGAACTCAAAGGTTCGTTCTTCTTTGACAATGCAAAGGTAGTTACTATCTTTGAGCCAACAAACAGATATGATGTATCGACAGATAGAGAAAAACTATATACCAGCGGTAACTGTTTGTTTTATAGTTGTTTCCGGTTGTCTTCTGTGCTGTACGTTTTATCCCACTTCAGAGCCAGGAAGTACATTCTTTTCGGGACAAATCACCGCCAGAGTACCGTCAGCGTTGAGTGCTGAGAGAATCATTCCCTCGCTGGTGAGTCCGTTTTTGAAAGTGCGAGGCGCCAAGTTTGCAATGAAGCATACTTGTTTGCCCACCAATTGTTCAGGTTCGTAGTGTTGCGCGATACCAGAAACGATGACGCGGTTTTCGAGTCCGTCAGCGATGTCGAAGCGGAGGAGCTTCTTCATCTTAGGCACACGTTCGCAAGCCGTCACTGTGCCCACGCGGATGTCCAATTTTTCGAAATCCTCGAAGGG
>CAJPLH010000214.1 GCA_905371275.1 Prevotellaceae bacterium | reverse complement strand
AAAATCTTTTTACTATGATTGTTTGCACAACCACCATACCGGCCTCATCAGCCACTACCCCAATCGATTGTAGCAGCGAAGTAGCAACACCCGACACGCTAGAAATTGTGTTGTGGCGCACCCACTTCACCAACGAAGGCACATTGGGGATGCTCTTCATCAATGGCACCTTCTTTTGCCACACACTAGAACCACGCGCTCGACCTTTAGGCGCACGCAAAGTTCCTGGTAAAACGGCCATTCCCACAGGTACTTACGAACTTCGTCTTGACCGCATATCACCACGGTTTTCCCGTTTCAAACGCTATCCTTGGGCACGAGTTTGGGGTGGAAAGATGCCCTACCTTTGCAATGTACCAGGTTTTCAAGCGATTCTTATCCACGTGGGCAACACGCCCAACGACACGAAGGGTTGCATCCTTGTGGGCGAGGCCAAGGCGGCCGATTTAATTTTCCACTCGGTGATAACCTTCCGACGATTGATGCAGCGTCTCTCGCGCCATCCTCGCCACGTGCCGCTCTACATCTCTGTGCGCACACATCCTCAGGCGCGCAATCTCATCACACAACCCTAGTGCTTGACGCAACACGGCCATTTCCCACACCTTCCACGCAAGGTGTGGGATTTTTTCTACCATTTCTTTGGCCGACTTCTGCAAAAATCGTAACTTTGAACCTCTAGAAAATCTAGAAAAACTAGAACCACTAGAAAAGCTAGAACTTCTAGAGCATCTAGAAAACAGAAAAAGGCTAACCTCATATATGAAAGGAATCGTATTGGCCGGAGGAAGCGGCACGCGCCTCTACCCCATCACCAAAGGAGTGAGCAAACAGTTGCTCCCCATTTTCGATAAACCGATGGTGTATTATCCCATTTCGGTGCTTATGCTCGCAGGCATTCGCGAGATACTCATCATCTCCACTCCCCACGACCTACCAGGTTTTCAACGCCTTTTGGGCGATGGCAGCGACTTTGGCGTGCAGTTCTCCTATGCCGAGCAACCTTCGCCCGATGGTCTGGCACAAGCCTTCATCATCGGTAGAGAGTTTATTGGCAACGACAGCGTTTGTTTGGTGCTAGGCGACAACATCTTCCACGGAGCTGGTTTCACAGAACTCCTCCACAAGGCGGTGGCCACTGCCGAAAAGCAACAACGCGCCACCATCTTTGGCTATCGTGTCAATGACCCCGAGCGTTATGGCGTGGCCACTTTCGACGAAACAGGACAATGTACCTCCATCGAGGAGAAACCCAAGCACCCCAAATCGAACTATGCCGTGGTGGGCTTGTATTTCTATCCCAACTCTGTGGTGGATGTGGCAGCTAACATCAAACCTTCGGCGCGCGGAGAACTGGAAATCACTACGGTCAACCAGCATTATCTCGAAGCCAACGAACTTCAGGTGCTTACCCTTGGACGCGGATTTGCGTGGCTCGACACCGGTACCCACGATTCGCTCTCAGAGGCCTCCACTTATATTGAGGTGCTGGAAAAACGTCAGGGGCTCAAAGTGGCTTGTCTAGAAGGCATCGCCTATGGACAGGGATGGCTTTCGGCAAAGGAGGTGGAGCGCATTGCTCAACCTATGGCGAAGAACCAATATGGCCAATATCTGCTCAAAATGATTGCTCAGCAGTAAAACCCTGCAACAACTTGGGCTTTACACCTCATCAATAGCATAGACTTCTCCAACAATTGTCCGGATTTCCCTCAGCAATAATATGGATTTCTCCAACAATTATCCAGACATCTCCTCATCAATAGATTTCTCTTCATCAAAAGCATAGTTCTTTCTTACAATGATAGTTCATCCCACGGCCATTCCCGACGTTGTCATTCTCGAACCCCGATTGTTTCGCGACGACCGCGGCTATTTCTTTGAATCCTTTTCTCAACAAGAGTTCAACCGCCTCGTGCGTCCCATTGATTTTGTGCAAGACAACGAATCGTGCTCCACACGCGGTGTGATGCGCGGGCTGCACTATCAGCGCATGCCCCACACGCAGAGTAAACTCGTGCGCTGCACCCGCGGTTGCGTCCTCGATGTTGCCATAGACATTCGTCAAGGCAGTCCCACCTTTGGTCAGCATGTCGCCGTAGAATTAAGCGAGGACAACCATCTCCAGCTCTTCATCCCCCGCGGTTTTGCGCACGGCTTTGCCGTTCTCTCCGAAGAAGCGGTGTTTCAATACAAATGCGACAACTACTATGATCCCGAGTCCGATGCGGGCATCTCTCTTTTGGACGAACGTCTCGACATCGACTGGCGTATCCCCATTGCCGACGCCATTTTGAGTGCCAAAGACCAGCGCCACCCTCTCTTGGCCGATGCTCCCCACGACTTCATCTGGGGCGAGGAGTTGTATTGACACGAAACAAGCAGGCAAAAGCAGCATAAGATAGAAAAAACAGAACGCGACATCCCGATATGGAATGTCGCGTTTTTGCTTTATATGGGTGAATGAGATGGTAACCACAAAAATATTTAGGTGCGTATCTTCAAGATGCGCACCTAATATATTTGAGAGAATGGGGGTATGTGAGCCGAGAGATGCACCTAAAGCAAAAATAAAAGGACGAAAGATGAAGGAAAATGAAGAGCCAGTGAAGAACGCCCCTTACTTTTGCATTGTCATTACGACACAGACGCGAAGAAAACTCGCTGATGAATGATAAAAGAACAAACATTATCAACCCAATAACTCTCTATCAAAATGGACAGCAACAAAAAACTCTTGGAAGCCGCAACGAAGGTGTACGGCGCAATACAAGGAATGGACAAGTTTGTCGACGCAAATTTCCCTCAAGAAATTGTGGGCATCGTGAAGCGTCACAGCAAAATCGCAGTGGCCTCGGCCTGGATTCCCATCCCTGGGGCTGACGTGGCGGCTGGTGCTGCTAACATCTGGACGATGTATGTGCTCATCAACAAGAAAGTGGGCATTTCAGTGGGCGACAACATCTTGAAAACCATTGGTGCTGGCGTGGCAACGAACTTGGCTTCAGCTGCAGCAGTGAGCACCGTAGCGAGTGCGCTGAAATTCATTCCTGGCATTGGCAGTTTGGCGGGTGCGGCTTTGATGAGTGGTACGCTCTATGCCGTGACGCTGGCTTCTGGTTGGGTCTATCTGATGGCACTTTCCTACATGTTGGTATTGTCCGAAAAAGTGTGTAAGTTTCTCTGTTCCCCCTCCCTTTTGTTA
>CAJPLH010000213.1 GCA_905371275.1 Prevotellaceae bacterium | reverse complement strand
AAATGAGTTCTACAAAAGAATATTGTAATTTTGCACTTGCTGGTTGACTCTACAACAATGAATATCCGCGTACAGTGATTGAAAAAACATACGGGTTTTCTTGTTTTTTCTTTGTTGTTCGCGTAACTTTGCAGGAAGATAGTTCTTAATTTGGAAGGAATGGCTCCGTTTATCCCTCCAACTCACACTAGAATGTTGTGCAACAACGTGATAATGTGTGAGATAGAACGATGCTTAAAGACAGCATATACAAGAATAGCATATACAAATCACCATAGCATATACAATTCACCACTGATATGGAATATAATTTCAGAGACATTGAAAAGAGATGGCGTGAAACATGGGCGAAAGAAGGCACCTATCACGCAGAGACAGGAAGCGATAAGCCCAAATACTACGTACTCAATATGTTTCCTTATCCCTCGGGAGCAGGACTTCACGTTGGTCACCCACTGGGATACATAGCTTCCGACATCTATGCACGCTACAAGCGTCAGTGTGGTTTCAATGTGCTCAACCCCATGGGTTACGATGCCTATGGTTTGCCAGCTGAGCAATATGCCATTCAGACAGGACAGCATCCTGCGGTGACTACTCAACAAAACATCACGCGCTATCGCGAACAACTCGACAAGATTGGATTCTCCTTCGATTGGAGTCGTGAAGTGCGCACTTGCGAACCCACTTATTATAAATGGACACAATGGGCATTTGGCAAGATGTTCCAGAGTTTCTACGATAATGCAGCGCAAAAGGCACGTCCCATTAGCGAACTTGTGGCGCATTTTGAGACAAAAGGCTCAGAAGGTTTGAACGTCGCTGAGACCGAGGCTTTGCAATTCACAGCTGATGAGTGGAAAGCTATGAGCGAAGTGGAGCAACAGCAAACTCTGATGAACTATCGCATTGCCTATATCGGTGAAACGATGGTGAACTGGTGTCCTGCGCTCGGCACTGTTTTAGCAAATGATGAAGTGGTGGATGGAGTTTCTGCTCGTGGCGGACATCCTGTGGTGCAACAAAAGATGAAACAATGGTGTTTGCGCGTGAGTGCTTATGCTGGTCGTATGCTCGACGGTTTGGAACAACTCGATTGGAGCGATTCGCTCAAAGAAACGCAGCGCAACTGGATTGGTCGTTCGCAGGGAACTGAAATGGAATTCCGTGTGAAAGACAGCAATTTGACTTTCACCATCTTCACCACACGTGCTGACACGATTTTCGGAGTCACCTTTATGGTGTTAGCTCCTGAAAGCGAACTTGTGGCGCAACTCACCACCGATGCTCAACGCGCTGAAGTGGAAGCCTACGTGGCTGCCACAGCAAAACGCACGGAGCGTGAGCGCATCAGCGACCGCAAGGTGAGCGGTGTGTTCTCTGGTTCGTACGCGGTAAATCCTTTCACAGGAGCCGAAATCCCTGTTTGGATTTCAGACTATGTGCTGGCTGGTTACGGCACTGGTGCGATTATGGCTGTGCCTGCTCACGACAGTCGCGACTATGCTTTTGCCCGTCATTTCGACCTCCCCATCGTTCCTCTCATCGAAGGCGCCGATGTGAGCGAAGAAAGTTTTGATGCAAAAGAAGGTATTGTTTGCAATTCTCCTGCCGATGGTGCCACTGCGCTTGATGGTTTCTCCCTCAACGGATTGACCGTAAAAGAAGCCATTGCGAAAACGAAAGCTTTTGTGACCGAGCATAAACTGGGACGCGTGAAGACCAACTATCGTTTGCGCGATGCCATCTTCTCTCGCCAACGCTATTGGGGAGAGCCCTTCCCCGTGTATTATAAAAACGAAATGCCCTATCTTGTGCCAGAAGATTGTCTCCCCATCGAACTGCCCGAAGTAACGAAGTTCTTGCCCACAGAAACCGGTGAACCTCCGCTTGGAAATGCCACAAAATGGGCTTGGGATGAGGCAAATCGCTGCGTCACCGACAATAGTCGCATCGACCATAAGACGGTGTTCCCACTCGAACTCAGCACAATGCCTGGGTTTGCGGGTTCTTCAGCTTATTATCTCCGCTATATGGACCCTCACAACAACGAGGCACTAGTGGGAGAAGACGCTGTGAACTATTGGCAACAAGTGGATCTCTATGTCGGTGGTTCAGAACACGCCACTGGGCACTTGATCTATTCACGCTTCTGGAACAAATTCCTCTTCGATCTCGGTACTTGTCCCAAAGACGAACCCTATCAGAAGTTGGTGAACCAAGGTATGATTCAAGGTCGCTCCAACTTTGTGTATCGCATCAAAGACACCAACACCTTTGTGAGTCTGGGGTTGAAAGATCAATACGAAGTAACTCCGCTTCACGTGGATGTAAACATTGTTTCTGCCGATGTGCTCGATGTAGAAGCCTTCAAAGCCTGGCGTCCTGAATACAAAGACGCAGAATTCATCCTTGAAGATGGCAAATACATCTGTGGTTGGGCTGTCGAGAAGATGTCGAAATCAATGTTTAATGTGGTGAATCCTGATCTCATTGTTGAGAAATATGGTGCCGACACCTTGCGACTTTATGAAATGTTCCTCGGCCCCATCAATCAAAGCAAGCCTTGGGACAGCAACGGCATCGATGGATGTTTCCGCTTCTTGCGCAAACTTTGGAACCTCTTCTACAAGGATGAGCAATTCCTGCCCACTGATGTTGCGCCCACAAAGGACAATCTCAAGACACTTCACAAACTCATCAAAAAGGTGACCGAAGACATCGAAGTCTTCTCCTACAACACCTCTGTGCCTGCCTTTATGATTGCAGTGGGTGAATTCGCTCAACAAAAATGCAACTCCAAGGAGGTGCTGCAAACCCTCGTTGTGCTGCTTGCACCTTTCGCTCCACACGTTGCAGAAGAATTGTGGCACGCACTCGGCAACACCACCACTGTGTGCGATGCAGCATGGCCACAATTTGATGAGTCGCATCTCAAAGAAGACACCGTGACTTTAGGTGTTTCCTTCAACGGAAAGACGCGTTTCACACTCGACTTCGCCGCCGATGCTTCTAAGGAAGACATTGAAAAAGCCGCTCTCGAGTCAGAGCAAAGTGCGAAACATCTCGAAGGCAAGACCGTGGTAAAAGTTATCGTTGTGCCCGGGCGCATTGTGAACATCGTAGTCAAGTAGCATTAGTCCGCAGACGTTAGGCATTAGAGAGAGGAGTGTAGCGGTTTCCATCTCCAAAACATTCCTGTTTCTCCACACCCATCGTGGTGAATCTTCTCTCTAA
>CAJPLH010000212.1 GCA_905371275.1 Prevotellaceae bacterium | reverse complement strand
CTCATATTGTTGTCGTTGAGGATGATGAGCAAATTGTTTGACACCTAAGAAGCATTGATCAGACACTCAAAAGCCAGTCCACCGCTCATGGCACCATCGCCAATCACAGCCACCACTTTGCGTTCTGGGTGACCTTGTTGCAGAGCCGCCACGTTCATGCCCAGCGCAGCCGATATGGAGTTCGAAGCGTGTCCACAGGCAAAGGTGTCATATTCGCTCTCTGTGGGGGAAGGAAAAGGTTTGATGCCCCCAAACTGACGATTGGTGTGAAAGCGATCTCTTCGTCCCGTGAGGATTTTGTGTCCATAAGCCTGATGCCCCACGTCCCACACAATGCGATCGTCGGGAGTGGAAAACACGTAGTGCAAAGCCACGGTGAGTTCGATGGCACCCAAGCTCGAAGCCAAATGACCCGGATTTTGTGAGAGTTCTTCGAAAATGTCTTGTCGCAACTCCCTGCACAACTGTGGCAGGTCGTCCAGCGGCAACTGTCGCAGGTCGGCAGGCGAATCAATGCGCGATAAGAGTGGATATTTTTCGGGAGTTGTCATGTCTGAAAAACTGCTTTCTGTGAGGGAAATGCTGTCAAATTTCTATTATAGAGAGCGTAAATCGTTGTTATAGGGAGCGAAAATTGCTGTTTGGTGGGAAAAAGGCTGAGGTGGCTATTTTGAAAATGCGTCTTCCGCTTGTAAGCGTCTGAAGGCCGCGCCAATATATTGCTGCATCATGGCGATGGCGCGAGAGTTGTCGCCCCCATTGGGGATGATGATATCAGCATGTTCTTTCGAAGGTTCGATAAATTCGTCGTGCATCGGTTTCAGCACATTGCGATATTTGTCAATGAGCATCTCCAGAGGATGACCGCGCTCAGCAATGTCGCGTTCAATCACGCGGAGCAGTCGCTCATCGCTGCACGTGTCCACAAAAATCTTCAAGTCCATCTGTTCGCGCAACTTCGCATCGTAGAGTGCCATGATACCCTCCACGATGATCACATCGCGAGGTTCCACATGAATCGTCTCCTCGCAGCGTGTGCAAGTGAGATAAGAATAAGTGGGTTGTTCGATGGCCTCTCCGCGTTTCAATTGTTCGATTTGGTGAGCCAAGAGCGGCCAATCAAAAGCGTTGGGATGGTCAAAGTTAGTGAGTTTGCGCAGATGTTCAGGCACATCCCATTGGTGCTTGTAGTAAGAGTCTTGTGGGATGACAGCCACCGCATCGGGGGGCAAACTTTCCACGATTTTTCGCACCACAGTGGTCTTGCCCGACCCTGTGCCGCCGGCTATTCCGATGATGAGCATAGGAGAAGTGTGAAGGTTCAGTTGCGTAGAACTTACAATTTAGCCCTTCTCTTGAGGGGAATTTTCCACAGAGAAGGCTCTATTTGCGTAGTTTGTAGGGGCAAATGTACGACAAAAAAATGAAATCTAGCGAGTAGTAACTATAAATTAGACCCCTTCTCGCTCCTCTCCCTCCGTTCGTGGCATCTCTTGGGGACAAAAAACCATTAAAAATCCACTTTTGTTTGTCTGCTCGCCCAATAATCAATAACTTTGACCCAATATCTAGATTTTCTAGAAGTACTAGATACTCTAGAATCACTAGAGTCCCTAGAACCTCTAGCCTCTAATGTCTAAAGTCTAATGTCTAAAGTCTTCCTCCTTTCCCTTCTCCTTCTCCTCTCCACGGTAGTGGCCACCGCTCGCAAAGTGGTGCGCGTGGCCTGTGTCGGCAATAGCATCACCTACGGCACCGGCATCGCCAACCGTGAGCGTGACGCCTATCCCTCGCAGTTGCAACGCCTGCTCGGTAAAGACTTTGTGGTGGGAAATTTCGGTAAACCCGGTGCCACCCTCCTACGTCACGGCCATCGCCCCTATTTCCTGCAAACCGAATTTCGAGAGGCCCTGCAATTTAAGGCAGACATTGCCGTCATTCATCTAGGCATCAACGACACCGACCCTCGCAATTGGCCGAATTTTCGTGATGAATTTGTGAGCGACTATGTGGCGCTGATGGATTCGTTCCGAAAGGTCAATCCTAAAGTTCGCATCATTTTGGCGCGCCTCACCCCCATCCGCTACGACCATCCGCGTTTCGACTCCGGCACCGAACTTTGGCGCAGAGAAATCTCCCAAACCATCGAAGGCATAGCCCAAGCCCAAGGGCTCGAACTCATTGACTTCTATCAACCCCTCATTGCACACCCCGACTGGCTGAGCGATGGCATACACCCCGATTCACGCGGTGCGAAGGCTTTAGCCGAAACTGTCTACAAAGGCATCACAGGCAATTGTGGTGGTTTGCAGTTAGCACCGATTTTTTCCGATGGTATGGTGCTACAACGCGGTGGATGCTACATCCACGGCCTTGCCAATGCCGGTGCCAACGTGGTGGTGCGCTATAACGATGAACTGCTCGGCAAAACCGTGGCCAACAATCGCGGAGAATGGCGCATCTGGACGGTGCTTTCGCAGCCAGTGGAGCGTGGAATCCTCACCATTGCTGCTGGTCGCGAGGTGAAACGCTTCAACGATGTGGCCGTGGGGGAAGTGTGGTTGTGCAGTGGACAGTCGAATATGGCTTTCCCACTGAAACAATCGGCCACCGCACAACAAACACTTACGCACTGCAACGACAACGGACTCCGCATTTTCAATATGCGTCCCCAATGGGAAACCGACAATGTGGCTTGGGACAGCACTGCGCTTGCCGAAGTCGACGCCCTTCGTCTGTTTGCTCCCCAATCCTGGCGAGCAGCTGCTCCCGAAACAGTGGGAGATTGCTCTGCCGTGGCCTACTATATGGGAAAGATGCTTCGCGATAGTCTGAAAGTGCCTGTGGGCATCGTGTGCAACGCTGTGGGAGGAACGCCCACGGAAGCCTGGATTGATCGTCCCGTGTTGGAACAACATTTCTCGTCCATCTTCCGCCACTGGAACAACAATGATTTCGTGATGGACTGGGTGCGCTTGCGTGCTGCTCGAAATCTGGCACTGCGTCCCGATGCGCGCCATCCCTATCATCCTGCCTATTGCTACGAAGCCGGAATGCGTCCACTCGAAGGCTTCACATTTAAGGGGATTGTTTGGTATCAAGGAGAATCGAATGCTCACAACGCCACCACTTATGCGCGCTTACTGCGCTTGTTGGAGGAGAGTTGGACGCAACGCTTCACCCAAACCGCGCAAGCCACTGCGCGCGTGTCCGAAGGTCTTGATTCGCTCACCCCATCCTTGCGCGTGCAGCAATTGGC
>CAJPLH010000211.1 GCA_905371275.1 Prevotellaceae bacterium | reverse complement strand
AACTCATAGGAGTAAGAGCGATTTAGAGATAAGAAAATACGTTTTCATTGAGGGGCGAGGTTCTACAAAGCCTTTCAAGTGCATTTGTCCAAATGGAATCAATGATTAGTGAATCAAATAAGATTATCCACTAGAAAGGAAGAACCCTCTGTTCAGAACTTTCTCGAAAGGAAAAAGTCGTCGCTTTGTAGTAGCCTAAAAAAGAAAAACTCTCCCACGAAAGCATTAGCCTTCGTGAGAGAGTGAATAGATTAAAGTTCGCAGCGCTTCACGTTACCGTTTTGCATCACAAACTTAAGTTGTTGGTCTTGGTCAAACATGATGATGTCCGCGTCGTATCCCTTCTTGAGGAAACCTTTGCGATCGTCAATACCCATAAAGCGTGCAGGCATTTCGCCAATCATGCGGCAAGCATCGAGCATAGAGATACCCGCTTCTTGCACGGCGGTACGCACAAGGCGGTCCATTGTAGAAATAGAACCAGCCAATGCACTGCGGTCAGAAAGTTTGCAAACGCCATCTTCGATGATGGTGCGTGGGTCGATGATGCCTGGATCAACATCACTGCCTTCGGGAATAGCACTCACAGCGAGGGAGTCTGTGATGAGGCACATGTTGTCCACACCTTTTGCGTTAAAAATTTCGCGCACAAGCACGGGAGGAACGTGGATGCCATCGCAGATCACTTCAACATTGAAATCTTTGAGCGCAAACACGCTTTCCACTACACCCACTTGTTTGAACTCGCGGTCTTTGCGGAGCATACTCATAGCATTGGTGAAGTGAGTAGCCAAACGTGCACCAGCATCGTAAGCGCGTTTCACATCTTCCCATCCGCCATCGGTGTGAGCAATAGACGCCACACAATTATTCTTTACGCAGCATTTGAAGAAATCTTCTGCACCAGGAAGTTCTGGAGCAGCGTCCCAACGCTTGATGCAGTTGGTAGAAGCAAAAATCTCTTCATATTCCTTCTTGTCTGGATTGCGAATGATGTCGGGCATCTGCGCGCCAGCTTTCTTGAGGTTGAAGTAAGGACCTTCGAGGTGAAGCCCCATAATGGGACTACCAGGTTCTGCCATCAACTTTTCGCAAGTCTTGATGGCGCGGTCAATCCATTCGCGCTTACTAGAAGAAAGAGTGGGGAAAATGGCAGTTGTGCCCCAGTGCATGTGAGCTTCTACCGCAGTGCGGAAAGCATCTTCTGTGCCTTCCATGAAGTCGCGACCACCGCCACCGTGGATGTGAAGTTCAATGCCGCCAGGCACAATGTCGCATCCTTTAGCGTCAATGATTTCAGCTCCTACTACAGGGAGATCGTTGTTGGATACCTCAAGGATTTTGCCCCCATCGACGATAACACTACCGCCTTCGAGCCAACCGTCGGCCGTGAGGATTCGACCATTGGTGATTTGCTTAAGCATGAGATATAATGGTTGTTAGGGTGAAACAAATGAATTCTTTTGATTGCGAGGATGATATCTGCAATGGTTGCTACGCCTTGTTCTGTTTGGGAGGTGTTATCACTACGCCTGCGAACAGAATAAAACAAAAACCTCAGCATCCATCCACTTCAAAAAGACATACGCGAGCTATTTTTCACGCAGTCCGAGAAGCCTGTCAGCGCTATGCGACCAAACATTTTCGAGAGAAATGTGCTTCTCAAAGCAAAAGTACAAAATAATTCTACAAATAAAGCATTTCTAAGGCACTAAAATCCGACTTTTTCTGTTATCTTTGTTGTCTATGCAGAGAAAAGTTCTATTCTTCCTCCTACATATCGCCTTTTTTGCTCTCTTGACCGCCTGCGGTTCTGCCGAAAAGAGCGAAATTCGTGCCCAGCGTGCCCTTGCCATTGGTGAGTATGCCGAAGCTGCGGCACACTATAAACGGGCCTATCAATTGACGCCTGTCAGTGACAAGAAAAAACGAGGTCGTTTGGCTTATGCCCTCGGAGAAAGCTACCAAAAGTACGGCGCAGCTTCTCGCGCATTGGCTGCCTATCGAACAGCGGAACGCTATAAGTTTACCGACACTTTGACCTATTTCCGTCAAGGAGAATTGGCGATGCTTCTGGGAGACTACAAAGGGGCTTTACAAGCCTTCGAACAACAATTGAAAGTGGAGCAAACTTCTGAATTGCTTACCAAAACTCACCAACGTGCGTTGCTGGAAATGGAGAAAGCACGACAAGCCCAAAAGGAGAAGGGAGAAACTTCGCTTTACACGGTGAAACCAGCCCCCCTATTCAATGGTAATCGCAGTGACTATGCCCCTATGTTGCTCGGACAAGGCAAAGAACAGCAAATCTATTTCACCACCACGCGTTCCGCAGTGATGGGAAATGACATCTCGGGCATCACTGCACAGAAAAATGGAGATATCTTTTTCTCGCAATTGGACGAAAAAGGTCGATGGAAGGCGCCCGAAGCTGTGACTGCCCTCAACACGGTGCAAGACGAAGGCGCAGTGGCCTTTTCTCCTGATGGCAAAACAATGTATCTCACCGTTTGTCAGCAGCATCCGCAATATCCAAGAATGGCTGAAATATGGACTGCGCAGCGCAACGATGCTGCGTGGAGCAAACCCCAAGTGCTGAAAATCGGCACGGACACTTTGTCTAGTTATGCGCATCCCACTGTTTCGCCCAATGGAAAATGGCTTTATTTCACTTCTGATATGCCTGGTGGCTATGGAGGAACGGATATTTGGCGCGCTGACATCCGCGATGGAAAGGGCGTTGGGAGACTAGAAAATCTGGGGAGTTCTATCAACACTACTGGAAATGAGTGCTTTCCTAGTTTTCATCCCAACGGAAAACTGTACTTTTCGAGTGATGGTCGCGCTGGATTGGGAGGTTTAGATTTATATTTTGCCACGGAAGACACCCTATCGCGAGATTGGACGGTGAAGCATTTGCCTGCGCCGATGAACTCTGCCGGAAATGACTTTGGCATCACCTTCGATGGATGGCACAATCGCGGTTTTTTCTCTTCTTCGCGCGCCACAGGCGGAAGAGGTTGGGACAAAATCTATGAGTTCTCCTATCCCGAACGATTGCTGACGGTCAAGGGTTGGGTGTATGAACAAGATGCTTACGAACTTCCGGCAGCGCAAGTGCAAATTGTGGGGAGTGATGGCACCAACCTTAAAGTGCCTGTGAAGCCCGATGGTTCCTTTGAGCAAGAGGTACAAGCAGGAGTGCACTATCTTTTCCTAGCTTCTTGATATGGCATCCTTCATTAAGGTATATCGATAAC
>CAJPLH010000210.1 GCA_905371275.1 Prevotellaceae bacterium | reverse complement strand
CTGCATAATCACCCAAAATGCGGAGATTTTGGCAAATAAACGGGAGAAAGGGGCAGAAATCAAGAAGTATTGCGTAACTTTGCAGCATAGATAACCAGTGTAAACTGTATTATTCTAATTCGGATAGCAAACAAACCTGTGAAAGTACTACGTAAACAACTATGGGTATTCTTCGTTATGTTACTTATCGTAGGATGCCAGAAAACAGAAAAACAATATCATATAGGCGTTTCTCAATGTTCTGATGATGCTTGGAGAAATAAGCTCAACACTGAGATGCGCATTGGCGGATATTACTACACGAATCTTGATATTTCCATTGCTTCAGCGCAAGACAACGACGATTTGCAAATTCAGCAAATCGACAGCCTTGTCGATGCTGGAGTAGACTTGTTGATTGTCTCTCCCAATAAGCTAAGCACGATGTCTGATGCCATCGATCGGGCTTATGACAAAGGTATTCCCGTTATTCTTCTGGACAGAAAAAGCAAATCTCCCAAATATACAGCTTATATTGGCGCGGACAACTATGAGGTTGGACGCACGATGGGCGGTTATGTGGCTGGCAAACTCAAAGGAAAAGGGAAGGTGGTGGAGATTATGGGATTAGATGGTTCTTCACCTGCCGATGCACGCCACCGCGGTTTTGTGGATGCGCTGAAGAAACATCCCAACATCAAACTGTTGGAAAGCAGAAATGCGGATTGGACAGAGAAAACTGCACGCGCACAAATGGACACGCTTCTGGCGCACTACTCTTCCATTGATTTAGTTTTTGCACACAATGACCGTATGGCTTTGGGCGCGCGTGAAGCCCTCGAGGCTGCCGACCGCAAAGACAGTATGTTCTTTGTCGGTATTGATGCACTCCCCACTCCTCAAGGGGGCATTGATGCCGTGCGCAAACATCGTATGACTGCGTCGTGCCTTTATCCCACACGAGGAGACCGCGTCATTGAATTGGCGATGAACATCCTCGAGGGACGTCCCTATGAACGTAACAACAAGCTCAAAGTTGCCGTCGTGACGCAAGACAATGCGACACTGTTGCATATGCAAGCCGAAGAACTCAACCGACAATACACCCGACTGCAAAATATTCACGGAAAAGTGGACGAATATCTCACTCGTTATCAGCTGCAAACGCTATTTATCTTCCTTTTGGTGGCTGTTATTGTCTTGATTCTGGCTATTTCTGTTTGGATTTTCCGCTACTACTCCTACAAGCATCGCATAGCCGAAGAAGCCTCAAAGTCGAAACTCAATTTCTTCACCAACGTTAGTCACGAATTCCGCACACCGCTCACACTCATTGCCGATCCGATTGAGCGGTTGTTGGAAGACAATGGTCTGTCTTCTCAACAAAATTCATTGCTCAAGGTGGCGCACCAAAACGCACGTGTACTACTGCGACTCATCAACGAGATTCTCGATTTACGCAAAGCACAAAGTGGCACAATGCGACTTAGAATTTCTCAATTTGATTTGACCACTCATCTTAAACTTTGGGTGGACAGTTTCAAAAACCTCACACAACAGCGCAATATCTCCTTAACACTCGATGCTCCCGACGCTCTTCCCTTCGTGGGTGATTTGCATCGCATTGAATTGATTTGCTACAACTTACTCTCCAACGCCATCAAATTTACGCCTGATGGGGGTAAAGTGGATGTTACGGTTTCAATAGAGAAGAAAGGAGTCGCTATCAAGGTGTCGGACACGGGAAAAGGGATCGAAAAGAGCGAACTATCGCACATTTTCGAGCGTTTCTTCCAAGGCAACAACAACCAAGGAGGCACGGGTATTGGACTTGCCGTGGTGAAATCCTTTATCGAATTGCACCAAGGCTCTGTTCAGGTGGAAAGTGAAGTGGGCAAAGGCACTTGCTTCAACATCTATCTCCCTCAACTTCACTTGGAAGAGCAAGAAGAAAGCCTTCAACCAGTGCCACAAACAAGAACAAACTCAACGGATGTAGATCTAGAAGAAACGCTCTCCGAATACATCTCTACCACTCAACAGGATGTTGCCAAGGAGCAGCTCACCAACCTAGATCAAGAGGGACAAACTCCAACCTATGTGTTGGTGGTAGATGACCACGCTTCTATTCGCGACTACGTTTCGCAGCTTCTGAGCGAAGCGAACTACAAAGTGCTCACAGCCTCCAACGGAGAGGAGGGATGGAATTTAGCTTTACGTCAAGTGCCCGACCTCGTTATTTGTGATGTTTCTATGCCTGTTTTGGGAGGATTGGAACTTTGTCGTCGTCTCAAAGACAATGAGATTACGTCGCACATTCCCGTGGTTTTGCTCACTGCAAACTCCCTTGACGATCACCGCGCTGAAGGCTATGACAGTGGAGCCGATGCCTATATCACCAAACCATTTAACGGTAAAGTGCTTCTCTCACGTATCGAAAATCTCCTCGTCAACCGTCAAAAACTTCGCAATCTTTTTGCCAACATCACCGAACCTTCCACTACTCCAACCCTCGATGTGGATGGCCAGTTCATCGAGAATTTCAAAGCGAAGATTAGGGAACAACTTTCCAACGCTACGCTCACAGTGGAAGACTTGAGTGCAGAAATGGGAATGAGCCGCGTGCAACTCTATCGCAAAGTGAAAGCACTGACCGATGTTTCTCCTGTGGAACTTATTCGTATCACTCGATTGAAACGTGCCGAATCACTTCTTCTGCAAGGGGGTAAAACCATTGCTGAAGTGGCTTACGAAGTGGGCTTCTCTTCGCCTTCTTATTTTTCCAAATGTTTCAAAGAACATTTCGGCTGTCTTCCTGGCGAGAAACTTCGCCCTTGACTCCTCCCTATGCGCAGATTATCTACAACACAACGGATAACTTTTACAGATAATCTGGCATAATGAGTGACTTTATCGCTCCTTTTCTCCCCTATTTCGCGAATACTTTTCTCGCAAAGGGTGTATTTCGATGTATCTTCGCTCCGCAAGGGAAAAGTATGTCTATCTAACTGATTTTCAAGCAATGTAGCACCAATGTAACGATGTAACAAATCGTACAATCAGTAACAAAAAATGATACGTGAACGATATTTTTCATCATCCGCAACAAGTGTGACATAGCAAATGGGCAGAATGCCTTACCTTTGCACAGCAATCCGAAAAGAACGGGCAATTACACTGCGCTACGAACGAGCTTCAAACCTCATTCTAACGACAGAATTTTGCTCAAAACTTCCCTCACAGAATAGCGTCGCGTTTACTCTAAAACAAAATGACGCTCC
>CAJPLH010000209.1 GCA_905371275.1 Prevotellaceae bacterium | reverse complement strand
CCAACTTCGTCACGAAACGCAAAAGCTCAATCCAGAACGCTGGTTGCGTCGCTAACCCCCAATCAGTTATAAGAAGGGTTATGTCGTCATAGAATAACATGACGTAAAAAAAAGAGGCTACATCAAGTTTTTCTTTGCTTGATGTAGCCTTTAATGTGTCTAGGCGATGCCTAGAAAACGAGGGGCGCGCAGCGGTATTAGTGAGCGCAACCTGTAGCGTTAGGCAATTGTTTGAAGAAATCATTGCCTTTGTTGTCTACCAAAATGAAGGCAGGGAAGTCTTCCACTTCAATCTTCCATATCGCTTCCATACCGAGTTCGGGATATTCCACACACTCGATGGACTTGATGTTGTTTTGTGCGAGGATTGCAGCAGGGCCACCGATAGAACCGAGGTAGAAACCGCCATATTTTTGACAAGCATCGGTGACTTGTTGTGAACGGTTACCTTTGGCGAGCATAATCATACCGCCACCTTGGCTTTGGAAGAGATCCACATAGGAGTCCATACGTCCGGCAGTGGTGGGACCCATTGAACCGCAAGCCATACCGGCAGGAGTCTTGGCAGGACCTGCATAGTAGATGGGGTGATTCTTCAGATATTCGGGCATAGGCTGACCAACGTCCAGACGTTCCTTAATCTTAGCGTGCGCAATGTCACGACCCACGATGATGGTGCCGTTGAGCGAAAGGCGAGTAGAAACGGGATACTTGTCGAGTTCAGCAAGAATTTCGGGCATGGGGCGATTGAGGTCAATCTTCACCGCTTCACCCTCACCAGCTTGGCGATATTCTTCGGGGATGAGGCTACCGGGGTTGTCATCAAGTTTTTCAATCCAGATACCATCTTTGTTGATTTTGCACTTGATGTTGCGGTCGGCAGAGCAACTCACACCAAGACCCACAAGGCAAGAAGCACCGTGGCGAGGAAGGCGAACCACACGGATGTCGTGGGCAAAGTATTTACCACCAAACTGCGCACCAAGACCAATCTTGCGAGTTTCTTCGAGCAAGCGAGCTTCGAGTTCTACGTCACGGAAAGCGCGACCTGTTTCATCTCCAGAGGTGGGGAGAGAATCGTAGAAGTGAGTAGAAGCCAATTTCACGGTGAGCATGGTCTTCTCTGCGCTCGTACCGCCGATGACGATAGCAATGTGATAAGGAGGACAAGCCGCTGTGCCGAGCGTCTTCATCTTACCCACGAGGAAGGGCACGAGGGTGTCGGGATTGAGGATAGCCTTGGTTTCTTGATAGAGATAACTCTTGTTGGCAGAACCACCACCTTTGGTGACGCAAAGGAAGTGATATTCGTCGCCGTGAGTGGCTTCGATGTCGATTTGCGCAGGGAGGTTGCAACGTGTGTTCACCTCATCGTACATAGTGAGGGGCGCATTTTGAGAATAGCGCAAGTTTTCCTCAGTGTAAGTTTTGTAGACACCTTTGGCAATCGCTTCTTCGTCGCAAAAACCAGTCCAGAC
Source organism: Prevotellaceae bacterium (assembly GCA_905371275.1). Taxonomy (GTDB): domain Bacteria; phylum Bacteroidota; class Bacteroidia; order Bacteroidales; family Bacteroidaceae; genus Alloprevotella. Next base: position 1,802 of record CAJPLH010000209.1, on the reverse strand, counting down.
CTGTTGTCCTTTTTCGGCGTGAATGATGGCTGTGCCCGTGTCTTGGCAGATGGGGAGTTGTCCGCGCACTGCCACCTCAGCATTGCGGAGGAAAGTGAGAGCCACATAGCGGTCGTTGTCGGAAGCCTCAGGGTCGCGAAGGATTTTTGCCACTTGCTCATTGTGCGAACGACGGAGGAGGAAAGACACATCGCGGAAGGCTTGGTTTACCATCTTGGTGATGCCTTCGGCTTCAACTTTGAGAATGGGGTGTCCCTCAAATTCACTCACTGAAACGTGGTCTTTGGTGAGGAGATAATACTCCGTGCTGTCAGCACCGAGTTGAAACATCGGTGCGTAGCGAAATTCAGGGGTTTGTGCCATGAATTAAATTGTTATGTCGTTATGTATAATGTTATGTTCGTCTATGGGGCTCCTTGTCGCAAGGAGGTATGTCGTGCACAACTTGGTGGAAGTGTGCAATTTGATTTTACAAAGGTAAGCATTTAAGGAGAAACATAGGGATATTTCTCGTAAATTATTTCCATTTTGGGGTAAATTTCTGAGGTCTAAAGTCTGAGGTCTAGAGGCTTTTTTGTATCTTTGCTCCAAACCAAACGGACAGATTTATGAATATAGGCGATAAAGTGCGCTTCCTCAACACCACAGGAGGCGGAAAGATAGCCGGTTTTCAAGGCAAAGACTTGGTGCTGGTGTGTGACGATGATGGATTTGAGATTCCTACGCTTCGCTCTGAAATTGTGGTGGTGGAAACCGACAACTACAATTTGGTGCGCAAGCCTGTGCCATCCAAAGAGCGTGCCAGCACCAGTGAGAGCGATGGACTGAGCCATACGAGCATCAAAGCGGCACTTGCTGCCCATACTGCGGCTGCTAACGGCGGTGAAAACGGTGCGCCTGAGGAGGAACTGCTCGAAGACGAGTCGGAACCTGCTGACAAAGAAATCACTTTTCAACCTCGTCCTTTGGAACGTCGTGGCGCCGATCAAGTGAATTTCTACATCGGTTTCCTGCCTGTGGACAGTCGTGCGCTGAGTCAGACTGAATTTGAGGTGTATCTCATCAATGATTCCAACCTTTATGTACGTTTCCTCCTCCTCACGCAAGAGGGAGAGCAATATTCGCTGCGTCACGAGGGATTGGTATTGCCCAATCAAAAACTTCTGCTCGACACCATCGGACATGCCGACTTGCCTCAATGGGAACGTATTACCTTCCAACTGTTGGCTTACAAGACGGACAAGCCTTTCGCACTAAAATCTCCGCAGAACATTACGTTGCGCGTGGATGGCACGAAGTTCTATAAGTTGCACAGTTTTGCAGCTTCTGATTTCTTCAACGATCCTGCCTTGGTGCGTCCGTTGGTGTCGGAAGATCGTCCTGCACAGTCGGTGAGCATCGCTGCCGAAACGGTGGAGGAAGCTTTGATCACTCCCGAAGTGGTGCGCCAGTCTGCAGAACGTCCGAAACAAGAACCCGCTCGTGTCATGGACAAGTCGGTGACGCTCGACCGCAACGCGATCGTGGAAGTGGATTTGCACGCTGATGTGCTGCTCGATTCCACTAGTGGTTTGACGCCAACCGACATCCTGATGATGCAAATCAAGGCTTTCCACGACACGATGCGTCAATATGCCAAAGATAAAGGCCGTCGCATTGTCTTCATCCACGGCAAGGGTGAGGGTGTGCTGCGTGCCACTCTCCTCAAAGAATTGAAGAATCACTATCGCCATTGCACACACCAAGACGCTTCCTTCCGCGAATACGGCTTCGGTGCTACTATGGTGACGGTGAGATAAGGG
>CAJPLH010000208.1 GCA_905371275.1 Prevotellaceae bacterium | reverse complement strand
AGTCCGCGCATACCGTTGAGGAGGTTACCCGAGTTGAGGTTACCCAATGAGCGGAAACCACGGATGCTGAAGTCGTTGTAGGCTGTGTATTGACTGACACCACTGATGTTTTTCACCACATCGTTTACGGTGATAGCACCTTGGTCGAGCACAAGTTCTTTGGTCACATAACCAATGGATTGTGGCACGTCTTTGAGTGCGGTTGCCGTCTTTGTTCCCACAAAAGAAACGGAGTTTTTGTACGATTGTTCGCGACGTCCCATCACATCGACTGTGGGGAGCGCGTCAGAGCGTTCTTGCAACACGAAATCAACACCTTGAAAACTCTTGTTCGTTAGTTTAAGGGTGCGCTGTTGAGCTGCATAACCGATGGCGTGAACGACGATAGTCGTTTCACCGCTAGGCAATTCGCTGAGCGTGAAATAACCATTGGCTTTGGTACGAACAGCACGCTTCATACCTTTCACCGAAATGGTAGCTTCGCTGATGGGGTTGCCGTTGTTGTCGGTGATTTGTCCACTGATTTCAGCGAAAGCACCTTGTTTTTGTTCGTTGCCGTTGGTGGCACGTGTCACGAGAGTATCGTTTGCCACCGTGTTGGTCTTATTGACAGACGCATTGCCACTCAGTTTGCTGTCGCTCTTTGCGTTGCTGGCAAACGAAGCGGCAGGAATGGTCATAGCTGCAGCAATCATTGCAACAGGAATGATGGAGGGAGTCATAAAATTAGGAAGTTTAATATTTGGGTTGTTCGGGTAAAAAGCGGAGTTCTGCTTGTGTCATCCCCCATAGTTTGTTCTGGATTGCATCTTTTTTGGGGCAAATCCCTACACTTTTCAGCCCGATGAATAAGAGTGCTAGGAGGATAAGCGACTGCGAAATTACAGATTTCCCTCGTCCGCGACGCAAAGGATTGCACATTATCTTACGAAACGTGTAGAAAAATACTTAGATTTAGTGATAAGAAAAAGCGGTTCTGCTATGCATATTTATCAAAATCTCTAATAAATTGGTATAAAACCGCTGAATTCGATCTGAGAGATAATGAAAATCATTAGAAACAACGCATCATAGTTTCGAGATTGACTTCTATTTCTTAGTTGACGCTAAACAAAACAGGATTGGTAAGTCTATTTTTTCGAACGATTACTCCTAGGGATGAAGTTGGTTTGCTCTTCCGAAAAGCCCCACCATTCACACTATTATGCGAGTGGTGGGGCTTATATACGAGGAATGTGCTGAAGCAAGCAATCAGAAGCGGTAGTTTATGGTGAGGTTGATGTTGCGAGGAGCTCCAGGGAACGAACGCAAGCGATCATAGCCTGATATATAGTATTGCTTATTGAGCGCATTGTTGAGATTCACTTGAATCTGCACTTCTTGCACTTTATAATACAGTGCGAGATTTAGCAGCGCATAACCAGGATAAGCTACTACATTCTCACGACGTCCCACCTGTCCTTTGCGCTCGCTCACGCCATTCAGACCAACGCCAATGCCAAGATTGCGCAGCAAACCTGTGGGAACGATGAATTTTGTCCAGAGGTTAGCAGAGTGACGCGGAGTGCCTGGACGTTGCAAGTTGAGATCCTTTGTTCCTTCTGGAGCTTTTGAAATCTCTGCAACATTGAAGGCATAGTTCGCCATAATGCTCCAATATGGGAGAATGCGCCCAGAAACATCAAATTCGACACCACGAGAAAGTTCTTCCCCAATAGGCACCATGAGGTCGGGTTGTCCTGATACCCCAGCATTGTAGAGTGTATTTTTCTGACGGAGACTGAAGAGAGCCGTAGTGACGCTGAGACGTTTATTGAGATATTCGCCCTTGGCTCCCATTTCCCAAAGTTCGCTTTCTACAGGATCGAATGGTCCTCCTGAGCCAGGATTGCTTTGCACGGCAACACTCTGAGGTTCAAAACCGCGAATCCAGGTAGCGTAAACGTTAGTCGAAGGAACCACTGAATACACCAATCCCACGCGAGGGGTGAAGGCGTGTTGATGAGTTTTAGACTCAGAGCCATTCTTGTTTTGCGTCACGTCAGTAAACCATTCCATACGTGCCCCCAAGAGCAGTTGAAGTTTGTGCCAAGTGAGCTGTTCTTGAAGATAAACACCATTGGTATATTGGTCGCTAGGTTTCACATCTTTAGATTCATAGATATATTTGGAGATATCTTGGTAGCGATTTCCTGCAGAAGAATTGAGGTCAAAGGCTGGAACATTCGTACGAGGGTTTTTGTTTTCGTCTAACAGATAATCCGAACTTTTCTTCACGTTGAAAGTTTTAGCCGTTCCTCCATTTCTGAGCAAATATCCTCCAGCTTCGATGTAACTAGACCCTGGCAGCAAACGCGTATTGAAATGATCATATCCCACAAGGAGTTTGTGCTTCATAGCCCCTGTCGTCACATCCCATGTGAGATAATTGTTGAAATTGTTGTTGCGGAAGTGGCGTTGTCGTTGTATCACACGCATCAGCACAAGCGAAGGATTGTCCTTCCCATCAGCCTTCTTCACAAAAGCATTGTCTTGAGAGTGCTCCAACAAATCTTCATCATAAGAGGAGAAAAGGTAAGTGCTATTGAAAAGAAGACCCTGTGCTAGTCGATGAGAAAGTGCAAACGAAAGGTTGACACTGTTTTCTCTCAAATAGTCATTTGCAGCAGACTGAGTGGCAGATATAGGACGCGAAAACAAACTACCATCACCAAACACAGCCACACCTCTATCCAACTTACCTTGATGATTCACATAAGTCATATCAATGTTCAGTTGTGTTTTCTCTGACGCACGATAAGTGAATGAAGGTGCAACGATATAACTCGTAAGTCCTTGAAGATCGCGGAACCCATCGGTATTTTCATATCCGAGATTAAGGCGATAGAGCAGCGTCTTTTTGTCATTCAAGGGCCCCGTTAGGTCAGTATAAGCACGTGTCGTGCCGAAGCTACCAGTGGTAAGCGTCACAGATTGTCTAGCCACATCGAGGGGTTTCTTCGTCACACGGTTGATAACTCCACCAGGAGCAGCGTTTCCGAAGAGGGCAGAAGCGGGGCCTTTGATAACTTCTACACGCTCAATGTTTGCTAGTGACGATTGACGCCACAAACTCGTCTGAGTGCGCATACCATTCACAAGATTGCCCGAATTGCGGTTACCCAATGAGCGGAAACCACGGATAGAGAAATCGTTGTAGAAAGAATAGGGATTAACCCCGCTCATATTCCTCACCACATCGTTCACTGTAATAGCACCTTGGTCAAGTATCAATTCTTTGGTCACATAAGCAATGGACTGAGGCACGTCTTTGAGTGCTGTTGCCGTCTTGGTACCCACAAAAGAAACGGAGTTTTTGTACGATTGTTCGCGACGTCCCATCACATCGA
>CAJPLH010000207.1 GCA_905371275.1 Prevotellaceae bacterium | reverse complement strand
TCTGGAACGAGTGAAATCCTTACAAAAACATCTGAAACTTGCGATTTTCAAACGCTCTGAGAATCGCATAATCCCCAACAACTTTTTCAGAGTTCAAAAAGTCGCGTTAAATGGAAGGGTATGAATTGTGAAAATATCTTTTATTGTATAGCTGGATTGTTAGACTTACTAGGCTAAAAGTGAGAGAACTTTGGGGGGCAGGAACAAAATAACTCCTTTGTGCATTCTAAGAAGAACGCGCAAAGGAGTTGCTATGATAGTGAGAGGATTAGAAACGGAATCCAAGTGTGAAAGTGCAAGTGGCACGGCGCAAATTAAGTTCATAGCCTGGCACTTCGTTTACAGCAGACGTAATATCACTGTTGTAATGGAAGGGATAGAACTCAGCAGACTGTCTTTGGTAGAGCAATGCGGCATCGAAATAGAAATTTGTGGTGTGGTAGCCCCAACCAAAGGTAAAACGATGGGTGTTGCCGTAATTGATATAGTCAGGTGCTGTGGAGTAACGTCGTGTTTGTCCGTTGGTGAGCATATTCAAATAGGCATTTTTGGCAAAAGGACTTGACACGAAATTGTAGCCAAAGCGAACGGATATATTGCGTGTAGGTAGGATTTCCATTCCTAGACGCAGAGTGTGGATGTCGCGCAGATGAGTTTCAATTTCATTGCCAACAGCCTGATCTTCTGTTCCCATTCTAGAACCATAAAGTTCGTCGTTGTCAGAGTAAACGCGCGCTTGCGCAGTGGTGTGGTCCACAATTTCATATTCTGCACCTAGGGCAACTTTATTGCCAATGGTGGTGCCGAGACTGAAATTAACCTTCCAAGGAGCGACAATGCGATAGTCGTTGCTCACAGATACTTGGTTCTCGGTGTAGTCGTAGTAGGTATTGGAGGTCTTCTCGGTATGTTCGTAGGGGGAAGACATATGTAGACGACTATTTGTTTCGAGAGAGTAGAGTGTTGGTGTGGTGACACTCAAACCCAATCGTAGTGGATTTTCCTCAAAGGGACGAACGATGATACCAAACTTTGCATCAACACCAGAACCTGTCATTTGTTCGTAGTGTTTCATCATAAAAGTCTTTCTCTCGTTTGATTTAGAAACGAAATACTGGCCATCCTCTTGTATACTCTGTTCTTCGTAGTTACCCCACGACTCATAGTTCAGACTGTAAAGTCCGAGATTTGCACCGAGATAAAAGCGATCATTAAAATTGAAGGCTAGATTGAAGTCGTAGGCTTGAATGCCCCCCGAAATTTCTCGGCTTTGATGGTAAGCATCTGCCTGGCTATGCTTGTAATCTATAACTTTTCCGTTCTCAAGCACAGGGTCAAGCATTAAAACTTCATATCCCAAGTTGGCATAGGGTGAAGTGCTGGCGCGTGCTTCAGAGTTGTTGAGGTCAAGCCATCCGTTTCCATTTTGTGCCAATTGTCGCATGAGCATCGATTGTGACAAATTGTTCCCCTTTGGCATTGGCGCGATGTTCAGCAAACCATTGGTGGAGAAATTCTTGGACTTTCTGTAGTTGAATCCCATATTGACAAAGCGCAAATCTCCTTCGTCAAGATAGAGAGAATAGATATAGCCCATTTGGTCAAGGCTAGCCTTGAAATTGCTTGCAGATGAATTACTGAGATTCGCGCGATTGTGTTGGTGGAGAAGGCTGACCGAGGCAGAGTAGTCTGATTTTCGATAAAGACCAGAAGAAGCTGGATTGGTGCCAATGGCCGAAAGGTTAGCACCAAGTGCACTCATGGCTCCACCCATACCGATGTAGCGAGCGTCACCATTGAGGTCTGTGCTCGAAAAATGTTCGATTTTGTAAATGTCTTGTGCAGTGGCTGGAAGTACAGCAAGTGTACTCAGTAGGACTGCTGAAATATAGAACTTTTTCATTGAATGCTAATTGAACATCTGGTGTTTGCGAGCACCAGAGCGTGGAGTTTGCAATAGAGTAGTGAAGTGTGGAATGGGAATAAGCTAAGAGGTCTGCTTATGTTCCCATTGTGATGACAGGTTATCGTCTACCGCCTACGATTGTACCTCCTTGACGAGTGCTACCTCCGCTGTTGCCACTGGAATAGCCTCCACCACTGGAATAACCACCGCCGGAATATCCACTATTTGAGCGAGTGCCACCAGAGTAACTGCTTCCATTGTAGTTGCCACTACCAAAGACACTTCCACTACGTTGGTAAGAACCCTGATAAGAATTGGTTGTACCAGAACTGCCTGAACGACTATAAGAGTTAGCACGCGAGCTACTATTATAATATGAGCCATCGCCGCTATTCATTCGGTCGGTGTTTACACGACTTCCGCGATAGGACGCCCCAGAACCATAGTTATAGTTGGTGTTGTCGTGTTGATTGTTATAAGCTCGAGTGTTACCATAAACTACACCTCGTCCCCATTCGTTGGATGCGCTATTGAAGACACCATCTCTAGAATTGCGTCCTGTTATAGTGCCGTAAGAAACGCTGTGCGTTGGTCTTGAATAGCTATACGAACGTGGGTAATCGTAGTAGAAAGGAGATGACCAACCACCATAGTAGTAAGGGTTCCCCCAACTGTAAGACCAAAAACTGTCGTACCAACCATAACGCCAAGGACTTCCCCAGTAGCTGTATGAATAGTTCCAAGGGCTATACCAACTTCCCCAGCGATTATAATAGAATGGGTTGAAGCTAGTGCGCCAGCCCCCCCATGCCCAATCGTCAATCCACGGATCGTAGCTTACGAAATCGTAGTAGTCATAATAATAAGGAGAGGTGACAATAGAGATGCCAGGAGAACGGAATCGGACAATACGACTTGTTGCAGTGTACGGAGCCTCTTCTTCATAAGCGCGCGAACGATTCAAGGAATCTTTTCCGCGCCCATAGCGAGATGTGCGTCTGTTGTATTCATCGACACCGCGATTGCCGTTGCTGCGTCCAATTGCCCAGTTATCATATTCGAAATCTTCGGTAGGAACTTCGTAAACACGGCTTTGTCTATAGCCCACATTTTCCTCACGTTCCTTTTGAATGGCCTTCTTTGTGGGTACAAAGTAAACATCGTCTTGCGCGAATGCACTTAAACCGGCACAAAGCGCAATGCAAGTAAGGGCTATCTTGTTCATAATGGTCTGTTTTTATGTTGATGTATAGCGCAAAGATATAGAAAACTGGGAATAAATGGTAGACAAATAGCAAGAATAATGTGCCAATAGGTGTATTTTTAACACTCATCGGGGAAAGATTGGTGTTTTATTTGTCGTTTCCAATAGCATGTAGTATCTTTGCTTTCTCAAACTAGCTTATCAGAAATGTTCAATCCACGCAAACCCAAATACACTTTCTTCAAAGTGCGCGAAGCCACGGAGCTTTTGCCTTATATTATGCAATGCCTTGATGGTATTAGG
>CAJPLH010000206.1 GCA_905371275.1 Prevotellaceae bacterium | reverse complement strand
TTGGTCAACTTTTCCGTACGTTTTATGAAGATGCCACGCCAATTACTTTTTACGGCTTAAAGGTTTTGTCTTCGAATTGGGATAAGTCTTTGTCAGAAGAGGGTGTTGCCACTGATGACTCAGAAGCAACCTTGCCTGCCGCTGCGCCTGTGTGTACATACGCTCTCAATGATTCCGCAGAAATATCGCGTTTTGTGGTGCTTGATGCACTAGGAAATCAAGAAGAGAAAACCGATAATTGGCCTAGTACTCCAACCACCATTCAAGTATTGGCCACCGTTGGTGAACTTCAAAAGAAAACTTTTGTGATTCAGCTAGATGTGGAACATCGCACAGCCACTAATGACTATGTGAGTGTCCTTTTCATAGAACCTACTTCACCTTTGTCACCAGTTAATTCGGAAACGAGTATGGCAGAGATGCGCAGTAATCTTACACATCGCTTCTTGATGGTGAGAGATGGTGCGAGCAATGAACAGAAAGAGGCCGAGTTTCGCTATCAGTGGGAAGAAACGCAAGATGCGATGCGGCGCGGCGCGGTGCTCAGTGATGAGCAACGTTTTATGGGTATGAGCGCTGTGCCTAATGTGGGCTATAACCTCTATTGGGGACGTCGTTATTTTTCAGATAAGCGTTACTATGACGCATTGCAACATTTAGAAAATGCCTATCGCAGTCTTAGTCCGAACTTCGAAAAGTTGAAAAAGACGGCTCGTGAGCATTTCTTCGAAATATGCTACTTTATTGGCTTCTGTTATGCAGAACTCAAACTTTACGATCGGGCTTATTTCTATCTAGACATCGTTTATCCGCAAAATTCTGTGCGTTACACCACGGAATATGTGAATGTATTGGTGAACACGAAAGACTTTCGCGCGTTGAGCATCATTGAACGATTGCTGAAAAGCATCGAACAGGAATTGTCCAACTCAGAAGGAGAAGAGACAGACAACGACGGCTTGCAGACGTTTAAGCGCTTTTTGCTCCGTCGCAAGGGCTATGTGCTCATCGATCATCGTCGGTTGGATGAAGCTGAGGCTGTGTTCCAATCTCTATTAGACTTCCCCGATTGCGAGAAACAAGCCATCGACGAACTAATGTACATAGAACATCTACGTGCAAAAGAAAACAATACAAAAGACTCCTAAATAAAACTCTCCACTATGACTATGGTTTCTCCCTCGTTGCTGAGCGTTGATTTTGGCAATATGCAACGCGATATTGAAATGCTCAATGCAAGCGAATGCGATTGGTATCATCTTGATGTGATGGACGGTGTTTTTGTGCCTAACATCAGTTTTGGTTTTCCAGTGATGCAAGCAATGGCCAAACACGCCACAAAGCCACTCGATGTGCATCTGATGATTGTGCAGCCCGAAAAGTTTATCAAAGAGGTAAAAGCTCTCGGTGCTCGCGTGATGAATGTGCATTATGAGGCTTGCACACATTTGCACCGCGTCATTCAGGCCATTAAAGCGGAAGGAATGATGGCGGGAGTGACACTTAATCCCCACACACCGGTGAGTGTGCTCGAAGAAATTGCTCCCGAACTTGATTTGGTGATGTTGATGAGTGTCAATCCTGGTTTTGGTGGTCAAAAGTTTATCCCCTCAATGGTGGAAAAAACGCGCAAACTTCGTGAGTTGCTCAATCGTACAGGTTCAAAAGCTTTGATAGAAATTGATGGCGGAGTGAATCGCGAGACAGGAAAGTTGCTGGTTGAGGCAGGTGCTGATGTGCTTGTGGCAGGAAGCGCGGTGTTTGGGGCACCCGATCCTGTGGCTGAAGTGGCTGCCCTCAAAGCCCTCTAATATGTTTTCTCTGTTGCGGCACTAAATAGAAATCCTGATGTGGTAGCCGCCTTTTCGAGTTGTTCCCTTTGTGCGCATTCTCAAAATGCAGTGGCCAACGGAACGAACGTAACTCTCTTCTAACTTGTCTGTTGTAAGGCAAGATAACTATTACTCCTTTATGGAAATCTCTCCTCTTCTTTCGCCTGCCGAACTATTGCAATTGATGAGTATCATCAAAGACGCGCGAAACGTGGTTGTCACAGCGCATCGTGGACCTGATGGTGATGCTATGGGCTCAACCTTAGCGTGGGCAGACTATTTGATGCAATTGGGCAAGCACGTCACTGTTGTATTGCCCAATCCTTGTCCAGACTTTTTGCGTTGGTTGCCTGGTGCAAAACGCGTGCTCTATTATTCCAAAGATGATATGCGCGGAGCAGCTACGCAAGCGGTGCAAAATGCAGACTTGATTTGTCTATTAGATTTCAATGCGCTTCATCGTCTACAAGAGTTTGCGCCTGTCATAGAACGAAGCAAAGCAAAGCGTCTTATGATAGACCATCACGAAAATCCTGACACTTCTTGTGCGCAATTCATCCTTTCTCGTCCAAAAGCGAGTAGCACCTGCGAGTTAGTGTTCAAACTTATTTATCAGTTGGGCGGATTTGACAAGATGAGCCGAAATACGGCGGCCTGCATCTATTGTGGAATGATGACAGACACCGGAGGTTTCTCTTATGCGTCTAACGATCCAGAGATTTTCATCATCATTGCTCATCTTCTGACCAAAGGTATTGATAAAGATAAAATCAATCGTAACGTCAATAACACTTGGTCAGAGAATCGCTTACGGTTCTTCTCTTACATACTCACGGAGAAATTGAAGTTCTACGAGAGTAGTCGTGCGAGCCTTTTCACAATAACTCGCGAAGAAATGAAACGCTTCCATTACATTCGCGGCGATGCTGAAGGTTTGGTGAACGAACCATTGAAAGTAAAGGGAATGCGCTTAAGTATCAGTTTGCGTGAAGACACGGAAAAGGACGTCATTCGTATTTCTGTGCGTAGTGTAGATGATTTCCCTGCCAATGAACTAGCTGCAGAGTTCTTTAATGGTGGTGGCCACTTTAATGCTGCTGGTGGTGAATTGCCTTTCCCTTTGGAGGAAGCGATTGCCACGGCAGAGCGTGCGATTGCGGCTTATGCTGACAAATTGTAAATGTGAACTATACACTGGGGAGGGCAAGAGGCTGTTTTTTGCAACAACAAGTTCACATTTGGGGTTTAAACACCAAAAGGAGGTGCTGCAATAATGAGTTTTGCAGCACCTCCTTGCGTTTATACGATAGCACTATTAGAACGTAAAAGTACTCAGCCGTTAACCCAGGAAATCTAGTGAAGATGTCGGTGTGACTCAGGAGTTGATTGGATACTTACCTGTCTATAATAGAAGGAGTCAGTTTCTTAATCGAGAAAAGACAGTCTCATTAGCGAACAAGGACACGATCGCCGAGAACTTTGGCAAATTCTTTCTCGATTTCGTTGATTTCCATCAATTGTTCAAACAATTCCTTCATTCGTTCCGGTTGCTGCATCAGTTCTGGTTGACGAAGTGCTTGGAGTACTTCTTCTTTTTGCACCCCAAGAATAGCGTGCTTGTAGTCGTTGATGATGCGAGGGACCAAATCTATCAGCCTTTTTTCTTCGGGAATGTAAGCCTTCTGCTGTTC
>CAJPLH010000205.1 GCA_905371275.1 Prevotellaceae bacterium | reverse complement strand
GTTTGCGCTCACAAGATACAAACATCGCCTTGCGTCAAGAGCGCCAGAAATGGATCTGACAACTTTGATGCAAGGCGATGAAAATGAACTTTTTCAAAACGAAAAAAGAGAGACAACCCGAAGCAAAAGAGAGGCAAAAGCCTTATGGACGAGAGAAAAACTATGTTTTGACAACTAAGCTTTTATGTTCTAAGAACTTAGCCTTATGCTTTTATAACAATTCCTTTATGCCCTTGCCGCGAGGACGGCAGCGTAGGCTTTGATGCGCTTAATCATAGCGAGAAGACCATTGGCACGCGTGGGAGAGAGGTGTTCGCTCAAACCGATGGACTGCACAAAATAGAGGTCGGTGTCGCGTATCTCGGCTGCGGTGTGACCATTGACCACACGCAGGAGGAGGGTGACAATGCCTTTGACAATGAGAGCATCACTCTCGGCACGGAAGGTGAGAGTGCCGTCGGCATTTTGATCGCAAACAATCCACACACGACTTTGACAGCCGTCGATGAGATTGGTTTCTACTTTTTCTGATTCGGGTAAATCTGTGGCTTCTCCTCCCAAATCGATGAGGAGTTGATAGCGATCCATCCAATCGTCAAATTCGTTGAATTCTTCGATGATTTCGTCTTGTATTTCGTTGATAGACATAGGGACTAGGTTGTATGAGAGTAAGAATATAAAGAGAATGTAAAGAGAGAGAGTAAGGAAGAGAGAAAGAGAGTTCGCGAAGTATTATTTCTCTTGCGAAAGGAGTTGCAGCAAACTCTGTCCCACGGCACGGAGTGTGGCCGAAGAGAGTTTGTCCATAGTGTCGTGGGTGGTGTGCCAATGGGCAGGGAAACCAGCGGAAGAGGGGTTGTAGCCTATGACATCGATGGTGGGGATACCGGCAATGGTGTTCATCGGCACGTGGTCGTCAGTAATCATTCCGCCCATTTCGGAGATGAAATAGTTTTCTGCCCCAGCATAGCGCGCTGCGTCCCACAGACGAACGGCAGCGGACTGGGCATATTTCATGGAAAAGCCCTCAAAATAGAATTGATTGCCACGACCGCCCACCATGTCGAGGAGGATGCCGAAGCGAGGACGATAGTTTTGCGCAGCGGCTTGCTTGCTCCAGTATTGCGAACCAAGACAGAAGGTGTTTTCATCGTTGCGTGCTGACTCAGGAGCCCAATAAGGTGCGCCATAGTCTTCCACGTCGAAGCAAACGAAGTCTATGCCAATGGCTGGATTGAGTTTTTGGAGATTGCGCGCCACTTCGAGCATAACGGCCACTCCCGATGCTCCATCATCGGCAGCCATGACGGGTTGGCGGTGCTTCGTGGAATCGGTGTCTTGGTCAGACCAAGGACGAGAATCGTAGTGCGCAGCGAGGACGATGCGCTCTTTGGCTTCGGGACGATATTGCGCAATGAGATTGCGACAAGGCAAAGATTTGCCGTCCCATCCCTTGACCGTGGTGGACTGCACAGTGGTGGCGAGTCCGAAGCGTGCAAACTGCGAGAGGATGTAGTCGCCACAGGCTTTGTTGGCTTTCGACCCTGGTGTGCGTGCGCCAAAGTCGCATTGCTTTTGTGCGAAATGATAGGCCGAATCGCCATTGAACGCTACTTTGCAAATCAAGGAGGAGTCGATGGTGGAGGAGGTGTCGGTGGAGGATTTACTACTTTTGCAGGCTGTGCACGCAAGTGCGAGGGGAAGGAGCCAAGCAAGGAAGCGGAGAGATTTCATAGGGAGAAACGATTTTACGAAGTGAGAGGGGGAAATCAGTGTGTGGCAGCCGCTTGCACTTGCGCCATGACGCGGAGGAAATTTCCTCCCCACAGTTTTTCGAGGTCGTGATCGGTGAAGCCTTCGGCCTGCAAACGACGCGTGAGGTTGATGAGTTCGGAAGCCGATGCCAAACCAGGGACTCCACCATCGCCATCAAAGTCAGTGCCGATGCCGATGTGGTCCACACCTGCCACCTTGATCATGTGGAGCATATGTGCCACAGCGTCGTCGATGGTGGCATTTTCCTCATCGGTGCGGAGGAAACCGCAATAGAAGGTGCATTGTGCCACTCCGCCTGAGGCTGCAAGCGCACGGAGTTGGTCGTCAGTGAGATTTCGCGGATGATTGCACAACACTTTGGAGGAAGAGTGACTGCAAACGATGGGGACTTTGGACACTGCCAAAGCATCGTAGAAAGTGGATTCGGCAGCGTGAGAGAGGTCTACCATCATGCCGAGTCTGTTCATTTCGGCCACGACTTCACGACCGAAAGCGGAGAGTCCTCCGTGTTCTGCACCATTGGTCGCAGGGAATCGCTCTTTGTCGAGGGCACTGGGACGTGCAGAGTCGCAGATTTCATTGTTGCCATTATGGCAAAGGGTGGTATAGACGATGCCGCGTTGGCGATAGTGCGCCACGTTGGCCAAGTCGGTGCCAAAGGCATAGCCATTTTCGATGCCGGGGAGGATGCTTCTCAACCCTGCGGCTTTGTTGGCACGGACTTCTTCGGGGGTGAAGGCCATACGTGCTGAAGGGCAACGCTCCACCATAGCTGAGAGTCGGTCGAGGATGTCGTCGGCTTTGGCAGTGGCGGCCAAATGAGCTTCGGGGGTGCGCTCTTTTTGGGCGAGATAAGCCACCATGATGGAGGCATCAAGCCCGCCTTCTACCATCTTGTGACTATCGACAAGGATTTTGGGATCGCGACGATTGAAGTCGATGTCTTGATCGAAAAACATTGGGGTGTCGCAATGGGAGTCGAGGGAGAGATGGTGGTGGTGCCACTGGCGTGCGCGGCGATAACTGGCGCATTGTTGCACGAAATGACGGAAAAGTCGTGCGGAGTCTTCGTTGTCCATACACTCGGGATGCCATTGCACACCGATGATGCTCTTGAACTGTGTGCTTTCGAGGGCTTCTAGTGTGCCATCGGCAGCGAAGGCCACGGGGCGCAACTGTGTTCCTGTTTCGGCCACGGCTTGGTGGTGAAAACTATTGACAAAGAGTTCACGGCCTAGGACTTGTGCTAACTGGGAGTTTTCGTCGAGGGTGATGCGGTGTGTGGCTTCGGAGCGTGGTGCGGCCTGACTGTGTTTGAGCAAGGCAGCATTGGGATGTGCTGTGGCCATATCTTGTTCCACTTTTCCACCCAGAGCAGCAGCGAGCATTTGCATACCTCGACAGATGCCAAGTATGGGAATTTGATAGTCTACGGCTCGACGAATGAGGAGGAGTTCGAAGGCATCGCGCACGGGGTTGAGTGCTCCGAGTGCGGTGTGTGGTTCTTCGCCCATCCAGAGCGGATTAAGGTCGGCTCCTCCAGAGAGCAATATGCCGTCAACTCTTTGCAACAAGGGGTTGATGGTGGTGAGATCAGTGGTGGGGGGAATAACCACAGGTGTTGCTCCAGCTCGGAGTAGGGATTGATAGTATCCTTCGGCTAACTCACAGCCTTTTTCTCCGAAATTGCCCGTGATGGCGATGAGTGGACGCTCTTCCGCAAGACTTGTTGTGGCTTGGGCGTAGAGGTTTTCGAGATTGAACATAGTTAGA
>CAJPLH010000204.1 GCA_905371275.1 Prevotellaceae bacterium | reverse complement strand
TTTTAGAGTTTTCCGCCATAGGGCAGGCTGTCTTCGGGGTATTCGTGTTTACGTTTGGGATTCATAGGAAACCATCCCTTGATGACGCGTTTGCGTTGATCGAAGATTTCGCCAATCGACCAAAGACTAGAAAAACCAACGATGGCCGAGAGTGCGCCCCAAAACAAACTGCTGATGAAGAAAGGAGCAATACCGCAGATGATGCCAAAGATGAGGAACACCCACCACGAACGTGTGCCGAAATAATATTCAGCCTTGACGACAAGGGGATGGAAAATGCCGATGATGAGGAAGGTGCAAAGGCCGAGAACAACGCCCTGCCAATAGATGTCGAGACCGAAAATAGAGATTGAGTCCATAAGAGAGAGTAAAAAGATAAGTTGTTATAGTTAGTGTGTATGTCAGAAAAAGCGATAAGGACGCAGCGAGATGCACTCTCCACGTCCTTTGCTAATAGTTGCGAGATTACGGTTTCATGACCGATTGGGGACTATTCATCCACTTCGTCCACGAAGTCAGTGACAGAAGCATAGATTTCCTTCTCATTGTCTTCGATGTCACACTCAGTGCTGATGGGGATGGTGCGTTGGATGCTTTGTTCCAAAGAAATCATCGTTTCGGTGGAAGTCACACCAGGAATCTCTTGAATCTTGTTGTTCAACAAGTCGCGGAGGTGCTCATTGTCGCGAGAATAGAGCTTCGCCAACATGGTGTAAGGACCAGTGGTGAAATGGCACTCCACGATTTCGGGAATTTCGGTGAGTCGTGCCACAGCGGTCTTATAGAGTGAGCCGCGCTCGAGCTTGATGCCAATGTAAGTGCAAGTGCCGAAGCCCAAGAACTTAGGGTTCACTTGGTAGCCACTACCCACAATGATGCCACGTTGCACCATACGCACCACACGTTGATGAATGGCAGCACGAGAAACACCACATTGTGCAGCAATTTCTTTGAAACTGCGACGAGCATCGACAGAGATTACCTTGAGAATTTTGCGGTCGAGAAGATCTGCTTTTTTCATTAAGATGAAGAGTTTGATATGATTTGTCGCATAGCCATGATGAACCAATGCGCTATAATCCCAAATCGGTCATTAGACCGTTATGGTTCAGTTCGTTATGGAGAAGATAACTTCCTGTCATCTTTCATTTTCTTGTTGGCATTTTGTTGCTCGTTCGTTCTCGACGTAGCCCGCTACGCCTTCGAACTCACAATCAACCATCTGCTCAACAATCTAATGAAATCTGTTCAGGATCTAATGACCGATTTGGGATAAACTTGTTTTGCAGGACAAAATTACTCATTCTTTTTGACAAATGACCAAGGAGAAAGGCACTTTTTTCGTCATTGTATAGTGATTTTCCTCATAATAGGGGATTTTATGGCCAAATGTCACGTAGAGAAGATAATCTGTTTGTACTTTCAAAAACGAAGCGCAAAAAAAGTCTTATTTTTCTTTCGTTCCTTTCGTTTTTCTCCCTAACTTTGCCCTTACTTCCCTCACAAGGCTAAATCTACTACCTTTTGACTAAGCCCAAATCGGTCATTAGACCGTTATAATGCAGTTCGTTAGGGAGAAGATAACTTCCTGTCATCTTTCATTTTCTTGTTGGCATCTTGTTTTTCGTTCGTTCTCACCGTAGCCCGCTACGCCTTCGAACTCACGGTAAACAATTAGCTCAACAACCTAATGAAATATGTTCAGGATCTAATGACCGATTTGGGCTAAGTCTGGGGGATACTCCTTTTTGCCTATCATTCAATTTTGCACCCTCCTCAACAGGGGGTGTGTCGCTCGTTTATGTGGATCGTAGAACTTCTCACTAAACCCTCGCCCATTCAGGCAGTGATCATTCTCTCTGCTGTTTGTGCTCTCGGATTATCTTTGGCCAAATTTCGCGTCAAAGGCATCAGTCTTGGCATAACTTTTGTCTTCTTCGCCGGCATCTTGGCCGGAGCAGTGGGCTTGCGCCTAGACCCTCAAATGCAGGCCTATGCCGAAAGTTTCGGACTCATCTTGTTTGTCTACACCCTAGGTTTGCAAGTGGGACCAGGATTTGTGACCACGTTCCGACACGGCGGCACTTGGCTCAACATCCTCTCATTGGGTGTTGTGGCCCTTGGCACCGTCATCGCCGTGGCCATAGCAATGATGGGATGGTTGCCCTTTTCCGACCTCATGGGAGTGCTTTGCGGAGCCACCACCAACAGTCCAGCACTCGGTGCTGCACAACAAACACTCAAACAACTGGGACAACCCTCGGCAGTGGCGGCATTGAGTTTTGCCGTGACCTACCCCATCGGTATGGTGGGCGTCATCATTGTGCTTGTGATTATGCGCGGATGGTTGCAACGCCACGACAAAGGCGAAGACGACAGCCACGACGAAGAAGCCTTTATCACGGCCTATTGCTTGAAAAACCCAGCCCTCTTTGGCAAAGATATTTACTATGTGGTGCATCATTCGGAGCACGCAAAGTTTGTGGTATCGCGCATTTGGAGAGAAGGTAAAGTGATTTTGCCCAATGCCCAAACGGTGTTGGAAGAAGGCGACCGACTGCTCATCATCACCCTCAAATCGCAAGTGAATGTGCTCACCACGCTCTTTGGCGAACACGAAGAACAGGATTGGAACAAAGACAACATCGACTGGAACGCAATTGATGCGCAGTTGATTTCGCGCCACGTGCTCATCACGCGCCCTGGCATCAACGGCAAACGCTTGCGCGACCTCAACCTCCGTTTGCTCTATGGCGTGACGGTGAGTCGTGTGAAGCGCACCGACCTCAAACTCTTGGCTACTCCCGACTTGATGCTCCGCGTGGGCGACCGTGTCACTGTGGTGGGCAACGAAGAGGGCATCGAAAAGGTGGTGGCACTTTTGGGCAACGAGGTGAAATCGCTGGAAGAACCCAACATGGTGACCATCTTCCTTGGCATTGTACTAGGACTTCTCCTCGGTAGTGTGCCCATTCATTTCGGATTGAGCTATCCCATCAGTTTGGGTTTGGCGGGTGGTCCTATTATTATGGGCATCATCATTGGTGCCTATGGCCCACGTCTTCATATGGTGGCCTACACCACGCAGTCGGCCAATTTGATGCTGCGTTCTCTCGGTCTGTCAATGTATCTGGCTTGCTTAGGTTTGGATGCAGGAGGTGACTTTTTGGCCACTGTGATGCAACCTGCGGCCTTGAAATGGATAGGATTTGCAGCCCTGCTCACTGCCCTTCCCATGGCCATTGTGGCGGTGGTGGCGGTGGTGTATCGTCGCAAATCGTTTGCCACCACTGCGGGTATGCTTTGCGGCGCTATGGCCAATCCCATTGCTTTGGGCTATGTGAACGATACTGTGGAAGGCGACCAAGCTTCTTTGGCTTACGCTGCCGTCTATCCGTTGGCAATGTTCCTGCGCGTCATCATTGCCCAAATCATCGTTATGCTCTGGTTTGGGTAGAAAGGCCTAAGACTAGCGTGCAATACGATTGACATTTCTCTCTCGAAAAACGAAAACAACGAGGTGTTGCCCAGTGCAGCATCTCGTTGTGGT
>CAJPLH010000203.1 GCA_905371275.1 Prevotellaceae bacterium | reverse complement strand
CTTTCTAAAGGCGGTGAGGTGAATGTGGAACAATTTTACATCACACGATTGTTGCATCCCGCCTTTAACTTGCGTTTTGGTCAAATGGTCGTGCCTATGGGGTTGAGCAACGCACACAACGAACCCATGAACTTCTTTGGCACGGCACGTCCCGAAGGAGAGGCTAGCATCTTACCCTATATCTGGCACGAATCGGGTTTGGCTGCTTACGGTACGTTTGGTAAAGACTTAGGTCAGTTTAACTATCAGGCAATGGTTGTTTCTGGATTGAATGCTAAGGGATTTAGTGGAAATCATTGGGTGCACGATGGTCAACAAGGCCTTTTTGAACAAGATGATTTCACCAACCCTGCGTGGCTGGCTCACTTGGATTGGGTGGGTGTTCACGGTTTGAGAATCGGGGCTAGTCTTTATCATTGTTCCAACACTGCGTTGAATTCGTTCACCCCAAAAGAGGAACTCCAACACACAGCGAAGCATCCCGTGACACTCTGGTCAATCGATGCACAGTGGTTGGGAAAATATGTAGAAGCTCGCGCCGATATCGTTTCGGGCAAAGTGGGCAATGCAGATAAATTCGTTGTGGCGAATGAACACGGTGAAGCTACTGGTCACGAACCCGGAGAAGCAGCTGTTCCTGAGTTTCCTTTGGCAAAACGTGCTTTGAGTTACGGCGCAGAAGTGGGCTTGAATCTGAAGAGTTTCTTTGGCAATGAAAATGCACCCGACGTCATTCCCTTTGTGCGTTACGAATACTACAATCCGATGGAAGAACTCGCGGTGCGCGGTGAGAAATCTCCCCTCAATGATGCCTTCAAAACCTCTATGTGGGTGGCTGGTGTGAACTATCGTTTGGGTAAAGACATCGTGTTGAAAGCCGACTACACACACCGCACCATTGCTGGTGGCGCTTACCGCTCGGAGAATGAGTTTGCCATTGGTGCCGCCTTCAATGCTTGGTTCTTGAGTCGCTAGACGTACGCTTTATACGATAATTTGCGGTGTTGAAACTCGTGTTTTCAACACCGCAAATGGCTTTATAAAGACATATTGGGCGCTGATGTACAGAAAAATAAGGCGAAATTTTGTTCTCTGCTCGTTTTTCTGTAAATTTGCTCGTCAATAACTGTGCAAATATGAAGAAAATACTGCACATACTGCTCATTTTATTGCTCTTGCCATTAGCGGTGAGGGCACAAACTTTTCCAGATATTTCGCAAATGTCGGCTGCTAATGATAGTAGTCGCGTGAGTTTGCTCACCTGCGCACCTGGTCAGAGTCTTTATCGCTTGTATGGTCACACGGCACTTCGCGTGCGGGGTGCCAAAGGGAAGTCAGACTTTGTCTATAATTATGGACTTTTCAGTCCGGGACAGTCGGGATTTATTCTGAAATTCATCCTCGGATTGACAGACTATTCCGTGTCGCGCATGAGTTTGTCGCTCTTTGCCTACGAATTTGCGAATGAACAAATGCCCGTGACAGAGCAATTTCTGAACCTCACCCCTGCCGAAGTGGCGTATGTGGGACGTTTGCAGAATCGGTTTTTTGAACAATATAAGTTTGAACGCAACACCTATCCAGTGCAGGGCATCAATGGCATTGACACGTTGATAGCCGACAAACCAGATTGGACTTATCGCTACAATTTCCTTTACGATAATTGCACTACTCGGGCGGTGGCAGCCATTACAGCTGCGTTGAAAGCAAATGGAGAAACGTTGGTGTTTCCTCAACTCAAGCGTGATAAGTCGGTGATGACGCAGCGTGATATGATTCACGAATTTACGCGCTTCAGTCCGTGGTACGAATTCGGACAAGACCTTCTTCTCGGGCCCGAAGTAGACCGAAAGTTTGATGCAGAAGCACAATTGCGCTATAATTTTTTACCTTCTTATGCTTTGCGCATTTTTGATGGGGCGCAGATTAGAGGGCGCGATGGTAAATTGCGTCCGCTCGTGGTGGCTAGTGCTCCACTGATGCCAATGGTGACTTCTCCTCAACAAAAGGCGACTCCTTTGACTCCCTTAGTGGTGTTTGGCACGTTGTTTGCTTTCTGCTTGTTGCTCTCCTATGGAGAATGGCGTGCACGCAAAGGAAATGCCATGACGCAGCGCGCTTGGCGCATTTGGTCGCGCACGTTCGACACAGTACTGTTGTTGAGCTCCGGTGTTGTGGGTGTTTTGCTCACCATAATGATAGGTTGGTCTGAACATCCTGCGGTGGGAACGAATTATCTGATTACGATATTCCATCCCCTCGCGTTCCTGCTGTGGCTCTCGCTCTTTTGGGCTCGCGCAATCGTCTTCCGAAAGGTGATGGCTATTGTGCTTCTCGTAGGAGTTTTAGGTTATTTTGTGGCCTATTTCTTTGGAAATCAACAATTCCCCATCGCAACAGTGCCCATTGCACTCATGCTTTTGGTGCGCGTTGCCATGATCGTTTGGGATTCTGGCTGCACCGCGTGTCGTTCTGCTCATCAGGTAGCACATAGCATAAGATAGCGCAGGAATTTCTCCTGATTAGTCGAGATTTTCATACTATTATCAATATCGTTCACACTATGCGCAAGCATAATTTCATACTGTCTTTCATCACTGCAATGACCATCTTAGCCGCGGTTGAGGCTAAGGGGGCTAATTTGTCGTGGAATGGAGAACAGAATGTAGTGCCGCGTTTGGTGGTGAACATCCTTGTTGATCAACTTCGCTCAGACTATTTGGAGGCATTTTCTCCACTCTACGGTGAAGATGGTTTGAACAGACTGATGCGTCAGGGACGTGTGTATGAACAAGCGGAATACCCTTTGGCGCGTCCTGATCGTGCTTCGGCGGCGGCAACGTTGTCTACAGGCACTACGGCTGCGGATCACGGCATAGTGGCTTGGCGTTGGCTCAATCGCGAAACGCTGCGTCCGATGTTCTGCGTGGAAGACCGCCAAGTGAAAGGTTTGGGGACGGTGGAGCAATATTCTCCACGATGGCTCAATGTGAGCACCATTAGCGACGAACTCAAGGTGGCAACACACGGTAGAGCGCAGGTGGTGGCCATTGCACCCGAAGCCGATGTGGCCATCCTCTCAGCGGGACACGCTGCCGACCAGGTGGTGTGGATGGATAGTAATACGGGAAATTGGGTTTCTTCGTCTTATTATGGCAAATTCCCTGCGTGGGCTGATCATCGCAACACCTATTATAATGTAGATGTGCGTTTGCAAACGGAAGCGTGGCAGCCTTCTAATGAGCGAGTGGGAAAATTCTCCTACTTCGTGACGAGTGAAGCGCAAAAACCTTTCGTGCATCGTTTCAAAGGAAATAGAAGATTTAGCGAATTTAAGACTTCTGCTTTGGTGAATGATGAGGTGGCCGCTTTGACTTCGGCTGCGCTCATTGGCACACATCTTGGCGCAGATGCCACAACAGACTACCTTTCTGTTGCGCTCTACGCTGGCACTTATCGCAATCGTCCTGTTTCAGAAGGATCTTTAGAGTTGCAAGACACTTATGCGCGACTTGATCGTGCGGTGGCCGAAATCATTCGAGCGGCTGAGGCTAAAGCTGGAGCGGGAAAAGTGTTGTTTACAC
>CAJPLH010000202.1 GCA_905371275.1 Prevotellaceae bacterium | reverse complement strand
TAAAAGCATTGGCACCAAACACTAGTTGCGACTGTATGTGCAACGACAGTGGGCGATGGCGTGACAATCCGATGGTCACGAAGGCAAGAGGTGCTTTCTATCGCTTTGCCTAAGCTTTGACAAGACTAAAAACATAAAACATAAGTTCCTATGAAGTTCGTTATATCCAGCAGCCTCCTTTCTCAACGCTTACAAACGCTCGGACGCGTGATTCCCTCTAAGAATAGTATGCCTATCTTGGACAATTTCCTGTTTCAAGTGGCTGATGGCAAACTCACCATTACGGCTTCAGACAACGAAGTGACTCTTCGCACCACCGTCGACTTGGTGGAAAGCGATGGCAATTTGAGCTTTGCCATCAATGCTAAGATGTTGCAAGAGGCCATGAAGGAAATTCCGGAACAACCCCTCGAATTTACCATCAACCCCGAAGGACTCGAAATTAAACTCGACTTCCAGAATGGTCACTACTCTCTCGTGGGACAAAATGCCGACGAATATCCTGTGACGAAAGAGTTGGAAGGCGAAATCTCTACTTTGGTGATGGACGCACAACGTATGCACAGCAGTGTGAGCCGTGCACTGTTTGCTGCGGCCGAAGACCCCCTTCGTCCGGTGATGAATGGTGTGTTCTTTGACTATCAAAGCAATGGTTTGGCTGTGGTGGCTTCCGATGGTCGTAAATTGGCTTGCAGCCGTTTGACTGACCTCAAAAACGACACACCAACTTCGTTCATACTCCACAAGAAACCAGCTAACATCATGAAGGGAATCCTTCAAAAGGAAGCTGGCGATGCAACCATCAATTTCACCAAGCGCAATGTGACAATCAACACGGAAAACTACGTGTTGTCTTCTCGCCTCATCGAAGGTAACTTCCCCAACTACAACAGTGTAATTCCTCGTGAGAATCCTCACCGCGTGACGGTGAATCGCGTTGCGATGGTTTCTGCGCTCCGTCGTCTGTTGATTGTCTCTAACGCAGGCAGCCCACTCATCAAACTCCACGTGGAACCCAGCCGTATGGTGCTTTCTACTCGCGACAGTGACTATGGTCGCGCAGGAGAAGAGTCTATGATTTGCGAATATGAGGGTGTTCCTATGAACATTGGTTTCAAAGGCACGTTGCTTATGGAATTGTTGAACAACCTCGAAAGCGAAGAAATCGTTTTCCAATTGGCGGATCCAGCTCGTGCAGGTGTGATTGTTCCTGCTGAACCCTCTGAAAATGAGGACATCTTGATGCTCCTTATGCCTATGATGCTCAACGACTAACGATTGATTCAGATTAGATTGTTTCTGATTCGATTGATTTTCTATTCATTTCGCTTCATTCTGCAGCACCTCCGACTGTCATCGCTTGGCAATCTCTGACTTGAGACTGCTCGTCTTGCTCTCTGTGGCAAGGATGTGGGATGCAGACGCAGGTGCTGCGTAGAATAATCCCTATTCACGCTATGCTTTCTTCTCTTCACAACAAGCACATTGTCCTCGGCATCACGGGGAGCATCGCAGCCTACAAGGCTTGCACTTTGGTGCGACTGCTCATCAAGGCGGGGGCGGAAGTGCAGGTGGTGATGACTCCTGCGGCAAAAGAGTTCATCACTCCTCTCACACTTGCTACGCTCAGTCGCAAGGCTGTGGCTAGCGAGTTTTTCGACCGCAGAGATGGTTCGTGGCATAGCCATGTAGACATGGGACTTTGGGCGGACGCTATGATTGTGGCACCAGCTTCTGCGGCTACGATTGGCAAGATGGCGCACGGCATTGCAGACAACTTGCTCATCACCACCTACCTCTCCATGAAAGCTCCAGTGTTTGTGGCTCCTGCGATGGATTTGGACATGTTTGCCCATCGCACCACACAAGACAATATGGAGCGACTGCGCGAGTTTGGAAACTATATCATCGAACCGCAAGCTGGGGAATTGGCTTCGGCTCTCGTGGGAAAAGGTCGTATGGAAGAACCCGAACGCATTGTTGAGGTGTTGGCAGACTTCTTTGCACAAAAAGACAGAACGGCAACCGACAATGTGGCTTCTCCTACCTCCAACAATGCTCCCTCAAGCGGACGTGTGTTGGTGACCGCAGGACCTACCTATGAGAAGATTGACCCTGTGCGGTTCATTGGTAACTATTCCACCGGGAAAATGGGTTTTGCACTGGCAGAATCTTTGGCGGAAGCGGGATTTGAGGTGGTGCTTGTGGCTGGGCCCGTGGCACTCACGACGCTCCATCCACGCATTCATCGCATTGACGTGGAAAGTGCAGCGGAAATGCACGCTGCTGCGATGCGCGAATTTCCTTCGTGCGTGGGAGCAATACTCTGCGCAGCTGTGGCAGATTTCACACCTAAAGCTGTGGCACCCCAAAAAATTAAACGCGAAACGACGGGCGAGTGGAACATTCCGCTTCAACCGACTCAAGACATTGCGCGCTGTTTGGGAGAAGTCAAAGAGCATCGTTGGCTCGTGGGTTTTGCACTCGAAACAAACAACGAAACGGCTCACGCTCTCGACAAGATGGCTCGAAAGGGATTGGACGCGATTGTGCTCAATTCACTCCGCGATGAGGGGGCTGGCTTTGGGCACGACACCAACAAGGTGACGATTTTCACGCTCGATGGAACTCAAAAAGCCCTTCCGCTTCTCCCCAAAACTGCAGTGGCACAAGCCATTGTTCAAGAACTATGCGAAAAATTCTGCTAATTCTTTTCGTTTGTTGCACTGCGCTCATACCTTCTTCGGTGTGGGCGCAAGAACTTGATGCGAGTGTGACGTTCAACACACGCCAAATTGAGGGAACAAACACGGCTATTTTCGACAATTTGCAGCGTGCTCTCACCGATTTTCTCAACGAACGACAGTGGACGCACTTGCAATTTCGTCGCGCAGAACGCATTCGTTGTACGTTCAATTTCACCGTGCAACAATATGACGAGGGCGAACATCGCCTCAACTGCGCGCTTACGGTGACGGCAACGCGACCTGTATATAATGCGTCTTACACGAGTACAACATTTTCCACCCGGGATGCGAATGTGATTTTCCGCTTTCAAGAATTTGATAAATTGGAATTTCGCCCTGAAACGATAGATAACGATCTCACGGCTATTATGGCTTACTATGTTTATCTCATCATTGGTTGGGATCTCGACACGATGTCGCCGAAGGGAGGAACCGAGCAATTGCAGATGGCGCAATCGATTTGCAACAATGCGCAGTCGCTCCAACTCTCGGCTAAGGGGTGGAAGGCGTTTGACGATGGTAAAAACCGCTATGCCATTATCAACGACTATCTGGACGGTGCGATGGAACCTTTTCGCTTGATGCAATATGACTATTATCGTAAGGGACTTGACCAGATGGCGGAAAATGCTGAACGGGGACGCGCAGCGATTACAGAATCGTTTGAATTGTTGGCGAAAGCACGAGAGAACAAGACAATGAGTTTGTTGCCGCAGCTTTTCACCGAATTCAAAGCGGACGAAATTGGTAATATCTATCAGGGAAAATCGACACAAAAGGAAAAAGATTTCTTGGTAGATTTGCTCGGACGCATCAATGCTTCCAAAAACTCCACTTGGAACCGAATTAG
>CAJPLH010000201.1 GCA_905371275.1 Prevotellaceae bacterium | reverse complement strand
CGTTTGGAGTCAACGGTCTTCGTAATGGTCTGGCTTGTCATGTCACACTATTGGCTTTTATTTTATATTTCAAAGAACAAAGAATTCTCGCCGCAGTCGTTGCATTCTTGGCTTATGGCATTCACCACAGTGTGGGTATTCCCTTGGCAGGCTTCATCTGTAGCTTGTTTATCTACAAACGTCCACACTGGAGCATCATTATTTGGGGACTTTCCATTGTGGCATCATTACTATTGGGCAATAGTTTGACAGGTTTTATCGAACAATTTAGTGTTGATGAACGCTTGCAAGGCTATAATAGTATGGCACAAGGAGGAGTCGGATATCAGTTTTCTTCTTCAGGTTTCCGATGGGACTTCTTGGCGTATAGTGCAATGCCTATCATATTGGGATACTACACGATTATTAAAAAAAGGCTCACCGACAACTGGTATTCGGTGTTGTTTTCCACCTATTGTTTAGCCAATGCCTTTTGGGTGATATTCATTCGCGCGGCCTTCTCCAATAGATTTGCTTACCTTTCGTGGTTCATGTATCCTATTGTCGTGGCTTATCCACTCTTCTTCTTTAATCTTTGGAATAATCAAGACAAAAAGGTGGGACAAATCATATTAGCCTATATAGGATTTACAGCAGTAATGCAATTCTTGTATTGGTAGGTTTTCCTTCTTTGAGGATTTGTTTTTATCAATTCTTCTCATCGACTTGCTCTAACTACATTATATATGCCAACTCTCACCGTTTTCACCCCCACCTTCAACCGCGCTCATCTCATTGGACGCGTGTATGAAAGTTTGTGCCGACAAACTTGTCAAGATTTTGACTGGTTGGTCATTGATGACGGTTCTACTGACAACACACGTGAAGTGGTGGAAGGTTTTATCAAAGAACAACGCATCTCAATTCGATATATTTGGAAAGAAAATGGAGGACTCTACACGGGCTACAACGCAGCTTATGAAGTGATTTCTGCTCCTCTCAATGTTTGCATCGATAGCGATGACTTTATGCCAGATAATGCAGTAGAAAAGATAGTTAAAACATGGAAGGAACGGGGAAGTAAACAATATGCAGGCATTATAGGTTTGGACTTCTATGCTGACTCTAAGCAACCCATTGGCGGATACTTCCCGGAAGGATTAGACGAGGTATACCTACATGATTTACACTTACATAAAATACATCGTGGAGATGCTAAACAAGTGATGCGCACTGATGTGATGCGCAAAGTAGCTCCACAGATTGGATTTCCTGGAGAAAAAAACTTTAATCCCATTTATATGTTGCTTCAGGTATGTGACACCTCGCCATTACTAGTTCTCAATGAAAATTTGTGCTTTGTGGACTATCAGACAAATGGTATGGCGGCAAATATCTTTAAGCAATACTACAATTCACCGTGGAGTTTGATTAAAATGCGACAAATGGAAATGCAGTTAAAACGCAACACATTGCGTAATCTTCTGCGTGTGAATATCCACTATGTGTCTAGCTGCATCATTGCGCGCAACAAACGTTGGCTGAAAGATTCTCCCAAACCTCTACTAACACTGCTGATGGCTCCTTTCGGCTTACTACTCTATCTCTTGATTTTATGGAAAAATCGAAATTAACTTATTCCATTGCCATTCGTACACTTGGTACAGGAGGAGAGAAATATCGCATTTTGCTGGAGAGTATCACTCAGCAAAGTTTGCCTCCAGAACGCGTGTTGGTCTATATCGCAGAGGGATATGTTATCCCTGATTTTAGAGTAGGAAAAGAGGAGTATGTCGTAGTACCTAAAGGTATGGCGCGACAACGCATCTTGCCTTATGACGAAATTTCCAGCGACTGCATTCTATTGCTCGATGACGATGTGCGTTTAGGGGAGACTGCTGCAGAGAGATTGCTGCAAACACTTGAGGAGCACCAAGCAGATTGCGTGGGAGCCGACACATTTCGCAATCAAGATATGAGTTGGAAGCAAAAAGTTGCAGCTTTTCTTCTTGGAGGTGTTTATTCGCATAGCAATGAGCATTGGGCTTTCTGCGTGCTTCCCACAGGAGCATTCACCTACAACAAAAAACCTCAACCTCGTTTTTATCTCTCGGAAAGCTGTGCAGGTCCTGCATCACTCTGGAGAAAAGAGAGTTTTCTGGCACTGCATCTCGAAGACGAACTTTGGCTTGACGCATTAGGATTTTCCTATGGAGATGACCTCGTAGAGTTCTATAAACTAGCGGTCAATGGTTTCCGTCTAGGCATCGACTATGGAGTGGAAATAGAGCACATGGACGGCAAGACTTCGAGTGGAAACTTCAAACGTCAGCGCAATCGCTTAGAACTGCGCACGAAAGCACAGTTTATCATTTGGTGGAGATGTTTCTGGCAAACAACACGATTTTCTAAAACTACTATGTTGTTGCGCTTCAGTCTTAAGATGCTCTATCTTTTTGTGCTAACACTCCTTGCTGCTCCACTACTCCAAATGTGGGATTTTCCTCTTCAGTTCCTTCGCGGACTCAAGGGAGGTTGGCAGTTTGTGCACACCCCTCAATTTAAGTCACTTCGTCCTTATCAATTCAGAGATAATTCTTCGACCGAGCTTCCTTCCTAAGATTCTCTGACACTCAGTCTGATTTTCATCGCTAGTTTCATCAGCTTAATATCATTATGGATAAACCTCTTCGCATCCTTCACGTGATTACTTCTCTTCGCACCGGCGGAGCGGAGCGGTTGATGGTGGATTTATTGCCACGACTGCGAGAAAAAGGACCGGAAATTGAATTGGCTGTATTCGACGGAACGAGAACTGACTTCTACCACGCATTAAAGCAACAAGGCATTGCCATTCATACTTTGGGTATGGGACTAAAAGCAATGCACTCTCCAAGGTGTATTCCAGCACTGCGCCGACTGATTCAACAATTTGAGGTAGTGCATACCCACAACACTCCTTGTCAGTTTTTCACGGCTTTGGCTTGTATTGGTCTTAAAAACGCACCGCAACTGGTGACAACGGAGCACAACACCACCAATCGCCGCAGAAAATACTCCTTACTGAAATCAATAGACCGATGGATGTATAGTCGCTACGCACAAATTATAGGAGTAAGCGAAAGCACTACACAAACATTGTTGAACTACTTACCTCATTTGCAGCATTGTCAAACCATCAACAATGGCATCAACGTGAGAAGTTTTCAACAAGCTCTCCCAGCGGAAGACTTGGTGCATCAATTCTCGGAGGTGAAACGGTTGGTGATGGCAGCTGCATTTCGTGCACAAAAGGACCACGAAACAGTCATTTGCGCTTTGCACCATCTTCCTCAAGAATATCATTTATTGTTAGCAGGTGATGGGGAACGACGCAGAATAGTGGAAAGTTTTGTAGAATCCCAAAATCTATCACACCGCGTGCATTTTTTAGGGAACCGTCAAGACGTGGCAGCGGTGCTCAAAACGGCTGACGTTGTAGTGATGTCAAGTAAATATGAAGGGCTATCACTTTCTTCATTGGAGGGATTGGCTTCTGGTCGTCCAGTTGTGGCTAGCGATGTTCCTGGACTCCGAGAAATTATTGGTGGTGCTGGAATCCTCTTTCCACAAGGTGATGC
>CAJPLH010000200.1 GCA_905371275.1 Prevotellaceae bacterium | reverse complement strand
GTTTGTGGCAAAACGACAGGTCGATTGATGAGCATAAAACTTCAATTATGGGTAGGCCTATGCAGGATGAATATGAATTATGATCTTTTGCGGAGTTCCCAAAAGGCAACTGCAGAGGCGGCTGCAACATTGAGAGAATCCACCTGATGCGACATTGGGATGCGCACCACAAGGTCAGCTTCGGCAATGGTGTGTGGCGCAAGTCCGTCGCCCTCGGTACCCATGATGAGCGCTAGTCGTTCGTGTTGGTGCAAACTTGGGTCGCCCAGAGGGATGGAATTGTCGGTGAGTGCCATGGCTGCTGTGGTGAACCCATGGTCGCGCAGAGAAGAGAGCGGCGCGGTGAGCCACGTCCAAGGCACTAAGAATGTGCTTCCCATGGAGACGCGAATGGAACGGCGATTGAGCGGATCGCATGAGCTGGGAGTGAGCAATACGGCATCGATGCCTAAGGCCGCTGCAGAACGGAAGATGGCACCAATGTTGGTGGTGTCGACCACACCATCGATGACCACCACTCTTTGTGCGTTGTGCAACACCGTTTCGAGTGGAAGTGGAGCGGGGCGGCGCATGGCGCAGAGCACACCGCGTGTGAGGGTGTAGCCAGTGAGAGCAGCCAGGAGTTCGCGCTCGCCAGTGTAGATGGGAATGTCGCCACATTTGGCGATGATGTCTGCTGCATCTCCGGTAATGTGGCGCGCTTCGCAAAGTAACGCTAGAGGGGTGTAGCCTGCATTGAGTGCCACTCGAATCACTTTGGGACTTTCAGCAATGAACATGGCTTGCGAGGCGTCCAGGCGATTGCGTAATTGTGCTTCTGTGAGAGAGGTGAAAATTTCAATGCCAGGATGGTTGAGCGAGGTGAGGGGAATGATGGGCATAGGGTTTGAGGACTTTGCGAAAGGGAGGAAATGAAAAGGGGGAGGAGGGGAGGAGGACTTAGTGAGAGCGCGTGATGGAAGAATCATCCGCAATCGGTCATTATATCGTTGTAGTGATGCTTGTAATAACGAACGTGTACATTTACCCCAAATCGGTCATTAGACCGTTATAGTGCAATTCGTTATAGAGAATATAACTTCCTGCCATCTTTCATTTTCTTGTTGGCATCTTGTTTCTTGTTCGTTCTCGACGTAGCCCGCTACGCCTTCGAACTCACAACCAACCATCTGCTCAACAATTCAATGAAATCTGTTCAGAATCTAATGACCGATTGGGGTTTACAAGAATGCTCCATACAAACAGACAAAAGAGGAGCTGTCGGTATGGAGCATGGTTGTATGTGCACCTTGTAGAGAAAAGTTATTCTCCAAGTTGAGCGATTTTCTCGGTCAATAGTGCGAGATCCTTTTTGAGGAGTTCGATGCGGCGTTCCACATCGGCCACGAGTGAAGAACCCGACTTGGATTTTGCAGTGAGGAACGAAAGATTGGTTTCGTAGTTGGCAATCTCAGCTTTTTTCTCGTCAAGAGCGCGTTGCAAGCGTTGGCGTTCGTTGCCACCTTGCGAAGCCGCACGGCGCACCATGTTGTCTATGCGACGACGACCAGCTTCTTCGTGGAGGGTTTCGTAGAGCGTGTCGCAGGCTTTGCGATAGGCCTGATAGATTTGTTCTTTCTTTTTGAAAGGCACATGACCCACTTCGTTCCATTCGGCTTGCAGCGCTTTGACTGCATCGTGGAGGTTGTCGCTACCTTCTGCAATGAGTTGTTGCAAACGGGAGATGATGTCTTGTTTTTTGGCCAGATTGGCAGTTTCTTCTTCGCTACCGGAGTTGTTAGCCGCTTTTTTGCGATCGAAGAAAGTGTTGCAGGCCTTGCTGAAACGTTTCCAAACGGTGTCGCTCGCTTTGTTGGGCACACTACCAATGGTTTTCCACTCCGCTTGCAGCGCAATGAGTTGTTTGGTGGTGGCAGCCCAATCGGTGCTTTCGGAGAGTTGTTCTGCTTTTTCGCAGAGCGCCGTCTTTTTGGCTAAGTTGGCCGCAAAAGTTTCTCGCATTTCTTTGTTGAATTGCGATTTTGCAATGAAGAAACGATCGCAAGCTGTGCGGAAGCGTTCGAAAATCTGTTGGTTGGCTTTGCGTGGCGCATAACCAATGGTTTTCCACTCCGCTTGCATAGCAATGATTTGTTGAGCAACGGTTTCCCAGTCGTTCATAGTGCGAAGTGGTGCAAGGTCGATGGCTTCCACGCGCTCGCAAATCTCCGTTTTGCGTTGCAGATTTTCCTCTTCTTGTTGTTTCTGTGCGATGAAGAAATCTTGGTGACGCTTGTTGATGGTGGTAGAGGCTGTTTTGAAACGGCTCCACACCTCATCGCGCAATTCTTTGGCCACGGGACCTGTTTCGCGATATTCAGCATGCAGTTGTTGCAACTGGTGGAAAGCATCGATCACGTTGTCGGAAGTGGTGAGTTGTTCGGCAGCTTCGCATAGACGTGTTTTGATTTCAAGGTTTTTCTTGAAGTCAT
This sequence comes from Prevotellaceae bacterium, assembly GCA_905371275.1. Lineage (GTDB taxonomy): Bacteria > Bacteroidota > Bacteroidia > Bacteroidales > Bacteroidaceae > Alloprevotella. The sequence goes on along the minus strand of CAJPLH010000200.1, from coordinate 1,139 downwards.
ATTCGCGCATTTCGTGGTTCATACGCAGGAGGTCGTAACCTTGTTCTACGGCGTGTTGGAAACTTTTCCAAGTGTCTGTCACGCGTTCGGCAGGGATGGCACCCAATTCTTTCCACTCGGTTTGGAGTGCTTTGAAGGTGTCGTAGTTTTTGTCGATGAGTTCAGCATCTGCGGCCAACTCTTTGAGCTTTTCGATGATTTCGAGTTTGCGCGCCAAGTTAGCCTGTCGTTCCGCTTCTGCTTTTGCCGCGATTTCAGCACGGCGCACTTTGATGTCGGCCAACAACTGTTTGAATTCTTCTTCCAAGGGGAGTTTGGGAGCGACAAAGTCGGCTTCTTCATGGCCTTCTGCCACAAATTGTTGGCGAGCTTTAGCAATGATTTCGTTGTGGAAGCGGTAGAAATTGCTTTTGCAGGCCTCGAGCACCGTGCGGTCTGCCGTTTCTGGACTTTCGAGCAGGGTTTTGAGGTGAGCCATCACTTCTTCTTGAGAAGCGAATTTGGGAGCAGCAGACGCAGAGGTGTTGTCTTCTTGCGTGTTGGCAGCAACTTCAACAGCAGTTGTTGGTGCTTCAGTGACGTCGTTTGCGACGTGTTCAGGGGCAGCTACTTGGAGCTGAGGATCTACTTGTTCACTCATTTGAGGGAGTGTCGTTTAGTGGTTGAGAGATGTGAATCAAAGAACTCGATTGCCCGATGGATTTAAAGAATTTTCCGAAAGGGGCAGTCCTATACTGCAAATAACGGCAAAAAGATAGGAATATCCAAATCTTTTTGCCGAAATCTGCATTTTATGGAACAGAAAACCTAAGAAAACGATAGATTTTGAGTTCTAGCGTGTCTTTTTTGTGGTCTACTTTGTGGTTTCCTCGCTTTTGAATTGTGGATGGAGCATCAAATCCAATTGATTTTGCGGAAATACCAGAAGAAGAGTAGGGTGACGAAGATGGAGGCTCCGATGGTGAGTGGGAATCCCCAGACCCAATGCTCCATGCCGTTAATGAGGTTCATCCCGTAGATGCTGGCGATGAGCGTGGGGAACATGAGGATGATGCTCAGCGAGGTCATGGTCTTCATCGTGTGGCTCATGTTGTTGTTGATGATGGCCGCGTAGGTGTCGATGGTAGACTCCAAGATGT
>CAJPLH010000199.1 GCA_905371275.1 Prevotellaceae bacterium | reverse complement strand
ACGCCAAACGCGATTCTCCTAAGTCTCGTCGGCTCGGAGAGGTGAATAATAGACCGATACAATATCGTGATGTCATCAATGCGGATAATGCAGCGTCAGCCCACGTGGTGCATTCGCGCGAAACAGCTGCGTTGACGCAGAAGGCAAAGGGGGAATTGACGTTTCGTTTGAGCAACGTTCCTCCCAAAGACGCCAGAGCCTATCTCTATTTCGACTGGAACAATGACGGATTGTTTGAAACACAGCTGCCGTTTGAATTGCAGCGTCAAAACACGGTGACCTTTGAAGTGCCCGAAACCGCCGCTTTGGGACAAACACGTTTCCGTCTTCGTCTGACTTCTAACGATATGTCGGGAGCAGACGATGAAGTGTTGGGAGTTCTCTTTGAGGGCTTCTTGCAGGTGGTGAAACCCACCGCTTTGCAGCGCGTCAGTGCTACCTCTCACAGTGCCGGCACCTATGATTTGAGTGGCCGAAAAACAGATACCACAGCCAGTGGACTCTACATCGTGAACGGACAGAAAGTGCTGCAACCCTAAGTTCTCTTGCGGTGCAAAAAAACAACACGATGTTTTCCATAAAACGACACGTTGTTTTCGATAAAACGATACGTTGTTTTTGATAAAACGACACGTCGTTTTGGGTAAAACAAGCCGTCGTTTTTTTGCCGCTTGTGCAAGTTCAGTCAATCATTTCTGTCACAGTTTGTTATGACGTGGCGAAACAGCTGCGACAAGAATACAAGACAGGCCATCGTGACCTCAATTATTGAATCTCATTATTCGGATTATGAAGAAAGCATACACCCTCCTCGGCCTAGGCGTATTGGCCGCCCTCCAAGGTCAAGCGCAACAGCGTCCCAACATCATCTACATCATGTGCGACGATATGGGCTATGGCGATTTGGCGTGCTACGGACAGAAATTCATTGCCACCCCCCACATAGACCGTATGGCCGCTGAAGGCATGCGCTTCACACAGGCTTATGCCGGAAGTCCGGTGTCGGCACCCTCGCGTGCAACGCTTATGACGGGTCAACACAGCGGACACACCCACGTGCGCGGCAACAAAGAGTATTGGCGCGGAAAGGATGTGCCTAATCTTTATGGCAAGAACACTGACTTCGCAGAGGGCTGGGCAGGACAAGAACCCTATGATGTGAACCACAAAATTTTGCCCGAAATCCTCAAAGCCAATGGCTACACCACGGGGATGTTTGGTAAATGGGCAGGCGGTTATGAGAATTCCGTTTCCACACCCGACAAGCGCGGCATCGACGAATATTATGGCTACATCTGCCAGTTTGAAGCCCACGCCTATTATCCCAATTTCTTGAACGAATTTAGTCGTTCGCGTGGCGACAAAAAGACCCACCGCGTGACCCTCGAGGAAAACATCAAATATGGTATGCCCGGGAGTGACGACTATTTGAAACGTCCGCAGTATTCTGCCGACCTCATCCACCAAAAGGCGATGGCTTGGCTCGACAAACAGACGAAAGACCAACCCTTCTTGGGCATCTTCACCTACACCTTGCCCCACGCCGAATTGCAACAGCCCAACGACAGTTTGTTGCAGGCCTATGAAAATCATTTCTGCCAAGAGCACATCTTCCGCAGTCAAGTGGGCAACCGCTATCACGGCACGGAAAAGGCACACGCACAGTTTGCCGCTATGATCACGCGCTTAGACTTTATGGTGGGCGAAATCATCGACAAACTCAAAGCCAAAGGATTGGACGAAAACACCATCGTGATTTTCACCTCCGACAATGGTCCTCACGAAGAGGGCGGAGCAGACCCCACATTCTTCAACCGCGACGGCCTGCTCAAGGGATTGAAACGCTCCACCCACGAAGGCGGCATCCGCATCCCCTTCATCGTGCGCTGGCCAGGCAAAGTGGCAGCCGGCGAAGTGAACGACCACCAGTTGGCCTTCTACGATGTGCTGCCCACTTTCTGCGATGTGGCCGGCATCAAGGATTTCCCCAAAGCCTATCAGCGCAACGACAAGGACGTTTATGACGGACTCTCGTTCTACAACACCCTCGTGGGCAAGAACGACCAACAAAAGAAGCACGATCATCTATATTGGGAATTTCACGAAACCGATATGATGGGCGTGCGTATGGGCGATTGGAAACTTGTGGTGAAGAAGGGCAATTGCAGTCTCTACGATTTGCGCAAAGACCTCCACGAAGACCACGACGTGGCTGCGCAACACCCTGATGTGGTGAAGAAGATGGTGGACATCATCTACAAAGAGCACACCGCATCCAATGTACCTTTATTTAACGAGGTGACTTTGCCCAAGAGAAATTAGTCCGAAAAATCACTTAAACCCCCTATTTGCAAAATAAAGATAGAAAATAGGGGGCTTATCGGCTTTTTTTCGTAAATTTGCAGCGTATCGCATATGAAGTGACTTCAAAGGCGAACGCATAAGTAGGCAGTCACTCACCGTAGTCCCTCCATCCAAGGAGCGGACAGGCGGAAAAGCCCCCGAACAACGCTTCAAAATCTAAATCTTAATAATGGCACTTATCGAACAGCTCGTTGCTCGCGCAAAAGCCAACAAGCAACGCATCGTTCTCCCCGAAGGCACGGAAGAACGCACACTCAAAGCAGCCGACCGCATCCTCGCTGACGAGGTGGCCGACCTCATACTCATTGGCGACCCTGCCGAAATCAAGGCACTCGCTCAAAAGAATGGTCTTTCGCACATTGAGAAAGCCACCATCATCAATCCGCTCTCGCACGAGAAGAAGGAGGAATATGCACAACTCTTGGCACAACTCCGTGCGAAGAAGGGCGTGACCATCGACACGGCACGCTCCATCGTGGAAAATCCCCTCTACCTTGGTTGCTTGATCATCAAGGCTGGCGATGCTGACGGACAATTGGCTGGTGCGCGCAACACCACTGGCGATGTGCTTCGTCCTGCGCTCCAAATCATCAAAACCGCTCCTGGTATCTCCGTGGTGAGTGGTGCGATGTTGCTTTTGACGCAAGCGCACGAGTATGGCACGAACGGTGTCATCGTGATGGGCGACGTGGCGGTGACGCCAGTGCCTGATGCTGAGCAGTTGGCACAGATTGCCATTTGCTCTGCCGACACTGCGCGCGCGGTGGCTTGCATCGAACCCAAGGTGGCTATGCTTTCTTTCTCCACCTATGGTTCTGCGAAGCACGAAGATGTGGACAAAGTGCGTACGGCTTTTGAACGCGCCAAGGAACTCCGCCCCGATCTCGACATCGATGGCGAACTCCAAGCGGACGCTGCCCTCGTGCCTTCTGTGGCGCATCTGAAAGCAGCCGGAAGTTCTGTGGCTGGTCAGGCAAATGTGTTGGTGGTTCCTCGTTTGGAAGTGGGCAACATTGGCTACAAACTCGTGGAACGTTTGGGACACGCTGAGGCTATTGGCCCTATCCTCCAAGGTATTGCGCGCCCCGTGAACGACCTCTCTCGCGGTTGCTCCGTGGAAGATATTTACAAGATGGTGGCCATCACCGCTAACCAAGCTATTGCAGCAAAGCAAAATTGATTTAGAAATTAGACATTAGACGTTAGACGTTAGAGGGTCGCGCTGTTGGGCTAGAAGCTCTAGAGGAGCTAGCTCTCAGAAGAACCGACCCC
>CAJPLH010000198.1 GCA_905371275.1 Prevotellaceae bacterium | reverse complement strand
GACTACGACTACGTCAAAGAACGCCTCGGCACACTCATGAAAACGGAACAATACTATGCGCTGCGCGACAACATCTATGCTGATTTCTCCTATCGCCAGACCAACGATTTGGGCTGCATCGAGTTTTCTGGAAAATATCCTAACAACCTGCAAGAAGAAATCAACAACTACTCCATCGTGGCTGGCGTCATTGCCCGACAACAGCAATACGACATCATCCATGCCCACGACTGGCTCACCTATCCAGCTGGCATCCACGCCAAGCAGGTGAGCGGACGCCCCTTGGTGATTCACGTGCACGCCACTGACTTCGACCGTTCGCGCGGACAAGTGAACCCCACCGTCTATGCCATTGAAAAAGACGGTATGGACCACGCTGACTGCATCATGTGCGTGTCGGAACTCACGCGCCAAACGGTCATCAACCACTACCATCAAGACCCTGCGAAGTGCATCGCCATGCACAATGCTGTCTATCCTCTGCCCGAAGACATTCAAGCCATCGTGGCGCAACGCAAACCGCACCACGAGCGCAAAGAGAAGGTGGTTACCTTCCTCGGACGCATCACTATGCAAAAAGGCCCCGAATACTTTGTGGAAGCCGCTGCCCTCGTACTCAAACGCACACAAAACATCCGTTTCTGCTTCGCAGGTTCGGGCGATATGATGGAAGCTATGATCAATCTGGCTGCACAACGTGGCATTGCCGACCGCTTCCACTTCCCCGGATTTATGAAGGGCAAGGAGGTCTATGAGATTTTCCGCGACTCTGATGTCTACGTCATGCCTTCCGTGTCGGAACCTTTCGGCATCTCTCCCCTCGAAGCCATGCAATGTGGCGTGCCGAGCATCATCTCTTATCAGAGCGGATGTGCCGAAATCCTCGACAAGTGCATCAAAACCGACTATTGGGACATCGAAGCTATGGCCGATGCTATGTATTCCATTTGCACCAACGACGGACTCTACGACTACCTCCAAACCGAAGGGAAGAAGGAGGTGGACGAAATCACCTGGGAAAAGGTGGGTCTTCGCATCCGCCGCTGCTACGATGAGGTACTCTCACGCTACAAATAACGGCTCCTCTCCCCTCTTTCCACAACCTTTCTCTCCCATTCACGCATAAAACCTTTCTCCTTATGAAGACTGTTTGCCTATACTTCGAGATTCACCAAAACATTCACCTCAAACGCTATCGTTTCTTCGATATCGGCACCGACCACTACTACTACGATGACTACGAAAACGAGCGTTCCATCACCGAAACTGCCGAACACTCCTATATCCCTGCCCTACAAGCACTCATTGAAATGGCACACCGCTATGGCGACTATTTCAAATGCGCATTCTCTCTCTCGGGCACGGCCATCGAACTCCTCGAACAATACAGCCCCGAGGTGCTTGAACTCCTCAACGAACTCAACCAAACGGGTTGCGTAGAGTTCCTCGCCGAACCTTACAGCCACGGCTTCTCTTCCATCAAGAACCCTGAGTGCTTCCGTCAAGAAGTGGAGCGCGTGAGCAAGAAAATCAAGAGTCTTTTTGGCAAAGCGCCCAAAGTGTTGCGCAACTCTTGTTTGATGTATTCCGACGAAATCGGAGAACTCGTGGCCGATATGGGTTTCAAAGGGATGCTCGCCGAAGGTGCTAAACAAACACTGGGCTGGAAGAGTCCGCACTTTGTCTATCACTGCTGCCGCAATCCCAAACTCAAACTCCTCCTCCGCGATCCATCGCTCTCCGAAGACATCAGCTATCGCTTCAACGACCACTCTTGGGACGAATACCCCCTCTTTGCCGACACGTATGCCGACTGGATTGCTCAGCAACCTGCCGATGAACCTGTGGTGAACCTCTTTATGGAGCTCTGCGCCTTGGGCATGTTCCAACCACTCTCCAGCAACATCCTCGAGTTCTTCAAGGCACTCCCCGAACAACTCCGTCAGCGCGGCATCACCTTCTCCACGCCTTCCGAAATCTGCGACAACGTCAAGAGCGTTGGTCCTTTGATGGTGGAATATCCCACCACTTGGGTGGACGAAGAGCGCGACCTCTCTCCTTGGTTGGGCAACGTGATGCAACAAGAAGCTCTCGAAAAACTCTACTCTGTGGCCGATCGCGTGCGCATCGCTGGCGACAAGCGTTTGCTCCAAGACTGGGACTATCTTCAGGCTTCCAACAACCTCCGCTTCATCTCCACCAAAGCCAGCAGCTACGGCGGTTATCGCGGCATCTACGCTTCGCCCTACGATGCTTTCACCAATTATATGAACATCTTGGGCGACTTCATCACGCGTGTCAACAATCTCTATCCACAAGACATCGAAAACGATGAACTCAATGCGCTCTTGACCACCATCAAGAATCAGGGTGACGAGTTGATGATTCGCGACAAGGAGATTGCGAAGCTCAAAAACCTCATTGGTCGTCTCGAAAAACAAGAGTCTGCTGACGCTCCCGCTGATGCTCCTGCTGCGAAGGCTTCCACCACGCGCAAAGCAGCAGCTACCACAAAGAAAGCGACTACGACAAAGAAGACCGCTTCTACCACGGCAAAGAAAGCGACTACAACAAAGAAGACCGCTTCTGCTGAAACGAAATAGTCCGTTTCACCCAAATATCCACCTAGCAAGGCTTACAACAAGTCTTCTTTCAGCTACACCTCGCTTGCCCTCTTCCTCTTGAAAGGCAAACGATAGTCCGCGCCATTGGAAAAAACTCCTACAGGAAAAACTCTCCTATTGGCTCATCCTACAAAAAACTCCAACCTATCCCATAGGCTGGAGTTTTTTTTGAGCAATCCCTCACTCAAACAGCACCTTAATGTCGGCACTCAAGAAGTCTTCCAGTGAAATTCCGCCAGAACCCACCACAAAAGACTTCTTCGGCTGAAACTTTTCGACGAAAATAGGCAAACCAGAATTCATCGTTCGGCGACCACTCTTCACCTCGATGGCCGTCACCTCGCCATTGTTCACCAACACGAAGTCCACCTCTTGCATTTTTTTGCTGCTGTCCACCTCGCGCCAATAATACACTTGGTAGTCGGCTTCTTCTGCCATAGCCAACAAATGCGCGCCAATGGCACTCTCCACCCAACGCCCCCAAAGTCTAGCATCGGTGCGGTCCATCTCAAACGAGCGACCCTGATAGGCCGTCAGCAAAGCATTGTTGTACACTTGATATTTGGGAACCGACCCACGCTTTCTCGCCTCATCGTTGGCAAATTTCTGCAATCCTGTGAGCAGCGCACTCTGATCGAGTATCTCTAAATAAGACGCCAACGTGGTCACATTCCCTGAATCCTGCAATTGTCCCTGCAATTTTGTGAGCGACAAAATCTCTGCCGAATAACTGCAACCCAATTCAAAGAGTTGTTTCATCAACACTGGTTTGTAAATGTTAGACGTCATCAGCACATCTTTCCCAATGGCCGGAGTCACCAACGCATCTTTGATATACTTGCGCCAGCGCTTTTCGTCACCAATCATCGGTGCTGCCCCAGGATAACCGCCAAAATAAATATACTCATCGAGCGAAAATCCGAAAGCATCGTGCATCTCTTGATAACTCCAATGCCCCAGCCGAATCAATTCGAATCGTCCTGCCAACGATTCGGTCAGCCCTTTCTTGATCAACCACCGACTGCTCGCCAGCTACACCACTTTCAGT
>CAJPLH010000197.1 GCA_905371275.1 Prevotellaceae bacterium | reverse complement strand
TCTCAATGTTTACGTCTTCAATCATGTCGGCATCGAGTTCGTCGACGTGCAACTTAAATTTCAACTTGGAGAGCAACATTTCGTTGCCACGGATGGAGGTGGCAAAATAGGTGAGCGAGTCTTGCAGGCGCGAGAGATTGATGAGGTCGGCATTGTTGATGGGGCGATCCAAATCTCTTTTGGCGGCATCAATAATGGTGCTGATTTGTTTCAAACGCTTGAGATACCAGACTGCGCTAGAGAGGAAAAGGCGAAAGACGAAATCGACAGAGTCGGTGAAACCTAAATTGCGCTTTTGTTGATAGGACACAAAGTCGAGCATCATGTTTGTTTCGTAGTGGCACACCGTCAAACAAATGTCTTTGTTGAGAATCAAACCCATAGGGATGGTGGTGTGGGGGGTACGACTTTGTTCTTCTTTTTGATAGGGAATGCGGAGGATTATGAGCATCCAGCCTTCGTCGTAGTCGTAGCGTGCGCGTTCGTCCTTGTCTCGAATGTCGTCAAGGAAATAATCGGGCACTTGTAAAGTTTTTGTGAGATATTCTTCATCTTCTGGAGTGGGGCAGGTGGCCTGAATCCAGCAGTTGGGAGTCCATTCGTCTTGCGTGCGCAGACCTTGTTTGTAGTTCCAATATGTGAGCATAACGGGCTTTCTTCTTATTTCAAAAAGGAGGTGTGGGTAGGAAGAAAGCCTTGCTTCGTCCTATCCAAGCGAGCGGTGATAAGTTTCCGAATGATAGTCGTCCATTTGGGTGAGGATTAGCGCGAACTTGCTGTGAATCAATGTGGATTCGTGGAGATTTTCTCTCTATGCCTTGGGCTTCAGCCACACGCTTGACAGGCTTGTTTTGTTCTTTTTGCCTTGTTGTTTTGCGTGCATTCGCTTTTTTACGGCTGCAAAATTACTGTTTTATTTTGAATTATCCCGAATTTCAAGTACAAGAAATGCGAAGAATGCTTTCGGGTTTACTCCTTATGTGCGTGATTGCGTGTGTTTGCACGTAAGGAGTAAACCCGAGATGACAGATTTTGGAATGATACTATACTTAGGCTTTAAGCACTTCGTCTACCCCTTCGATGACACTGAGGAAGCGAACAGCGGTGCGGAGTTCTTCAGCAGAATGAACGGCATAGTGGAGTGTGCATTCCACGATGTTGTCGCGTGTTTCCATCTCAATGCGATAGAGGTTGAGTTGCAAACCTTGGGTCAGACATTCTGTGATGTCGCTGAGCAGTCCGAAGCGGTCGATGGCGCGCAGACGGGTGCGCACTTCATAGGTGTAGTCGCTCACGGGGAAGTCTACATTAACAATGTCGTCTCCGCGCTGGGCAGACAGACTGATGGCGCGACGACAATCGCGGCGGTGAATCACGACGCGACCATCTCCTTGAGCTTCGTTGGTGAAACCGATGACTTCTTGACCAGGCAGGGGCTGACAAATGGGGCAGCGGTGTGGGGCTTCTGTGTGAACGTCTTGGAAGAATCGCGACAGATAGCTCTTGGCACGATAGGTGGTGACCACCTTTTCCCATTCGGGCAAGGGGTGCGCTTGCGGGTGAGTGCCGATTTCCACACAGCAACCGTGTGTGAGGACTGTGGGAAGGGAAGCCAACTTGCCGTCAATGCGCGCATATTGTGCATGTTTGCCGAGATTGCGCTCAAAGGCGAAGTCTAAAGCTGTGGCTTGTTGTGGCAAGCGCACGGGAGTGCCATCGATGTCGTAGACGGTGATGTCTTCGCTGTAGAGACTGGCGGTGACGCCTTCCATAAAATCGCCATCACCGTCGCTCTCTGCGATTTGTTGGAGTTGGACGCAAAATTTGTCGATCCATTGTTTGTCTGATTTGCTCAACAGTTGGTTGACACCTGCGCTGTGCTCTCTGTTGCGGTGCGTCTCAATCTGGTTGACGATGAGTCCTAACTTGGTGCGCGTCACCATTTCTTCAGATGAAATATGGATTTCATCCCATCGACCGCAACCGCTGAGCAGTTGGACGTGGTAGGACTGATAACCATTTTCTTTGGGCACATCAATATAGTTGATGGAGCTTCCCACTTTTTCTTGAAAATGATTGGTCAAAATGCCGTAGATGCGCAAACATATGGCTTTGTCGGTGCGCTTTTTGTCTACTTCGTTGAGGAGAGTGCGGTCGTAAATGACGCGAATGACATAGCGATGGTCGATGTGCTGAAAATCGCGTCCTGATTTGCGCATGCGTGTGTCGATGCTATAAGGCAGTCGGTAGCGTACTTCGGTGCGCACGGGGAGGTCTTTTTCTGCAAGGAGTTGCTCAATGCGCGAAGTGAGTTGTGAGAGTTCCTCTTGGTGTTCGGCAATGTCGTGTTGGAGTTGTTGCTGCAAACGTTCGTAGCGTTCGGGACATCTGAAACGAAAGGACAGGTTCTCCAGTTCTCGTCTTAGGTTGTGCAACCCTAGACGGTTGGCAAAGGGAGCGTAGAAGAAGTCAGTTTCTCCGCCAATCTTCATTTGCTTTTCGGGGAGCATGGCGCCGAGTGTGCGCATATTGTGCAGGCGGTCGGCAAGTTTGACAAAGACAGCGCGAATGTCGTGGCGCAAAGAGTCGAGAAGTTGGCGAAAGTTGTTTTCTTGTTTGCGCACATCGGGTGCAGCTCCTACTACTTTACTGGGTTTGGTGACGACTTTGACCAAAAAAGCCACATCGTCGCCAAATATTTCTCTGATGTCTTCAATGGTGTAAGGCGTGTCTTCCACGACATCGTGCAAAAAAGCCGCCACCACAGAGTTGGCATCGAGCATAAACTCTTCAGCTACAATGCGCGCTACAGCCACAGGGTGCATGATGTAGGGTTCGCCGGCAGCGCGTTTTTGACCATTGTGGGCTTCTCTAGCCAATGCGTAGGCTTGTCGTAGACGGATGATGTCGTCGGCTTGGTATCTCTGTGATAAACGATCGAACATTTCGTCGACCGAATGGTCTAATTGTTGCAAATAGTCGTTCATATTCGAAAGAGGAGAAGGGCGTTTCAGACTTGCTTCGGTGAGTGGGTTTCACTGGAGAGAAGAAATCGCTGTTTCATTTCAGGGAGTCTGCGTTGTCGTGATAATTTATATTGTTGGGTAGCACAGGCTTTTAGACTCCAAAGTTATTATAAAATGAATAATCTGACAAGTAAAGTGGGCAAAATATTTGAAAAAAGATGCAGAGAGGTGATTTTCTGCCTTGAAAACTTGTTTTCCCAAGAAATATATGGTATATTTGTAACAGTTTGGGTGTTTGCGCTGTGGAAGTTCTTGCTTTGCGCTGAGCATTTGCGCCCTAGCTGTTAAACTTATCATATATTTCCTCGTTCGTTATGCGACAACTAAAAATTTCTCAGGGCATTACCAACCGTGGTGATGCCGCGATTGACAAGTATCTCACCGAGATTGGTCGTCTTGAACTCCTCTCTATGGATGAAGAGGTGGAACTCGCACAGCGTATTCGCAATAATGATCAAGCCGCTTTGGAACGTTTGGTCAAAGCCAATTTGCGTTTTGTGGTGTCGGTTGCCAAGCAGTACCAAAATCAGGGGATGTCGCTCAACGACCTCATCGACGAAGGGAACATCGGCTTAATGAAAGCTGCACAGAAATTCGATGAAACGCGTGGATTTAAGTTCATCTCGTATGCTGTATGGTGGAAGCGTCAAAGCATTCTGCAGGCGATTAGCGAGCAAAGCCGCATTGTGCGTATGCCG
>CAJPLH010000196.1 GCA_905371275.1 Prevotellaceae bacterium | reverse complement strand
AGAGCACGTGATTTGTAATCTCGGGGTCGTTGGTTCGAATCCGACAAGAGGCTCACTAAGACATCTAGTTTTCACTAGATGTCTTTTTGTTTTCTATTACTTCTACCCTCTTGCTATTATACAATTACTCGTTCCCCCTTCCCTCCATAAAACACAATACGAGTAACCGAAAGTGGTCTATTCGCTTGAAATATCAGATAATCTAACACAAAAACCCTCCATCTCAAAAAAAAAGAGTATTTTTGCACCTAAAGCGAAGTTGGAATCACGCACTCAACGAACACTCGTTCTTGTATTTGAACTGCGCACAACTTATCGCTCATTCACCCTTTTGACATTTACCCCCTATGCTCATCGATATAAAAGGCGCAAACATTAGTATTGACGACCGAAAGGTACTTGAGAAGATTGATTTCCAAGTAAACAATGGCGAATTCGTCTACGTGATTGGACGCGTAGGCAGCGGTAAGAGTTCATTGTTACGTGCGCTCTATGGCGAGTGCGAAGTAGAAGAAGGAGAAGCTAAAATGCTTAATTTCGACCTTCTTCAACTACGTAATAAACACCTTCCCGAACTTCGTCGACATCTTGGCATTGTCTTTCAAGATTTTGCTTTACTGCAACATCGCACTGTCGCGCAAAACTTAGACTTTGTGTTGAGTGCCACAGGATGGAAAGTAAAGGCAGAGCGTGAAACACGTATCAGAGAAGTTTTAGAACAAGTGGATTTATCGGCTAAAATCAACAATTTTCCCCACGAATTGTCAGGTGGCGAACAGCAACGTCTTGCCATCGCACGCGCATTGCTCAACAAACCTGCACTTATTTTGGCCGATGAGCCAACTGGCAATCTCGATATGGAGACCGGTCAAAAACTTCTTGAGCTGCTGCGTTCGCTCACCAACGAAGACACAGCCGTTGTAATGGTTACTCACAACCGTTCTTATCTCACGGCTTACCCTGGAACGGTATATCAATGTGCAGAAGGGCATCTTATCAATGTGACGCAGCAATTTACCTCTGCTGAACATTGCCAACTATAAAGAGGCAAAACTTCAGAAGGATTACTCGTCTTTCCTCCTTTAGTTAGTGCGTCCTTTGAGTGGCGCACAACATCATTGCCTATTTCTCAAAAGAGATAAGAAAAAGTTCTCAAACAGCTTACACTAGATATTGCTTATCAATATGAAAGTCTATAAATTTGGCGGAACCTCCGTTGGTTCGCCCGAAAGAATGAAAGAAGTGTCTCGCCTCATCACAGAAGATGGTGAGTCAAAGATTGTGGTGCTCTCTGCAATGAGTGGCACAACCAACAGCCTTGTTGAGATAGCCGACTATTTGCGCAAAGGAAATCCTGAAGGTGCAAGCAATATGGTGAATAGACTTCACAATATCTATAAGCAGCACCTTCCCCTACTCTACACGAACGAAGAGACAACAAACAGAGTGCGCGAACGCCTTGATAATATTTTCTTACAACTCCACGAGTTTCGCACTCGCGAATTCAGTGAAGCTGATGAGAAAGCAATTCTAGCCCAAGGCGAAATTATGAGCACAAATATGGTGACTGAGTATTTGAAAGAATGCGGTGTCAAAGCCATTCTTTTGCCTGCTCTTGACTATATGCGCCTAGACTCCAATGGAGAACCAGATTTGCCCTATATTCGTGAGCGTTTAAGCTACTTACTTGAAAAGAATCCTGACTACGACATCTACATCACGCAGGGATTTATCTGTCGCAATGCCGAAGGGCAAATAGACAATCTCCAACGTGGCGGTTCTGACTACACAGCTTCTCTCATCGGTGCAGCCATTCGCGCAAGTGAGATTCAAATTTGGACAGACATCGACGGGATGCACAACAACGACCCTCGTTTTGTTGAAGGCACAACTCCCGTGCGTCAACTTAGTTTTGAGGAAGCAGCAGAACTGGCTTACTTTGGTGCAAAAATTCTTCACCCAACCTGTGTTCAACCAGCAAGATATGCTGGTGTTCCCGTGCGATTGAAGAACACCCTCGACCCTAAAGCTCCTGGCACACTCATCAATAATGACTGCGAAGAAGGGCGCATCAAAGCAGTTGCAGCCAAAGATAACATCACCGTTATCAAAATTGTCAGCTCGCGAATGCTCCTTGCCACAGGCTTTATGTGCAAAGTTTTCAGCGTCTTCGACAAATACAAGACCAGCATCGATATGATTACCACGAGTGAAGTAGGTGTATCTCTCAGCATCGACAATACTAGCCACCTTGCCTCCATTGTAGACGAACTCAAAGAAGTTGGCACTGTCGTGGTCAACGAAGGTATGTGCATCGTCTGCGTTGTTGGTGATTTGCGCTGGACAAACCGCGGTTTTGAAAGCGACGCGACACTTGCGCTCAAAAACATTCCAGTGCGTATGATTAGTTATGGTGGTTCTGACCACAACATTTCCTACCTTGTAAGTATGGAACACAAGCAAGCGGCACTTCAAGCCCTGCAAAAATCTCTTTTCAAACAAGGGGGGCTTAGAGGATAAACTGCTGCGTTATTTTCGACATTCAGCTTTGGTCACGTACATCAAAACACCTCCCCATTCTATGAATTGCATTTGTCCTTCTGAGCCTTCCATTGCTCTCAAGGACAATTGCCTTTCTATTATATGTAGTCCCTCGCTACACGACTCCACATTTCAGCGTCTTATTCCACACTCCTATGAATGCTTCTCGCTTCGCACAATGCGAAACTCCCTTTTATTACTATAACCTCTCTGTGCTCCGTCAAACTCTCGAAGCCATAGCCAACGCAACTGCCGACGCTCCGCAATTCAGTGTACACTATGCACTCAAAGCTTGCGTTGCTCCCGAGGTATTGCGCACAATTTCTCAATATGGTCTTGGCGCAGACTGTGTGAGTGGAGGGGAAATTGAAGTAGCACATCAATATGGTTTTGCTCCCAACAGCATTGTATTTGCAGGCGTGGGTAAAGCCGACTGGGAAATCAACCGCGCACTTGAACTTGGTATCCAATGTTTCAACGTAGAGAGTATTCCTGAACTAGAGGTTATCAACCAATTGGCTGCAGAAAAACAAAAAATAGCGCAAGTAGCTTTTCGCATCAATCCCAACGTAGATGCGCTCACTCACGCTAAAATCACCACTGGTCTCAATGAAAATAAGTTCGGCATTGCTTTAGAAGATACACTAAATGCCATTCGCCGCGCTAAATCCTTGCCTAATGTAGAGTTCGTGGGATTGCATTTTCACATTGGAAGCCAAATCACAGAACTCACTCCCTTCCGTAAATTATGCCAGCGCATCAATGAACTCCAAACGACTCTTGAGCAAGAAGGGATTTCCATTCCCACCCTCAATGTAGGCGGAGGACTAGGTGTCAACTATGAACAACCCGATGCCGAAGCAATTCCCAATTTTGCGGAGTATTTTGCGATATTCAAACAGAATCTCGAACTTCGCGAAGGACAAACTGTTCATTTTGAACTAGGACGCTCCATTGTCGCACAATGTGGAAGCCTGATCAGTCGAGTTCTTTATGTCAAAGAAGGCCACGCCAAACGCTTCGTTATCGTCGATGCAGGTATGACCGATCTCATACGCCCTGCAATGTATGGTAGTCTGCATCAGATTGAAAACCTTTCACACCCAGAAGCACCCACCGCGCAATTCGATGTTGTCGGACCTATTTGCGAAAGTAGCGATGTATTTGCAAGTAACTACACCTTGCCAACTCCGCAAAGAGGCGACCTATTAGCCTTTCGTTCAGCAGGAGCCTACGGAGA
>CAJPLH010000195.1 GCA_905371275.1 Prevotellaceae bacterium | reverse complement strand
CCCACCCCACCTTTTTCGCTCCAAAATCTCCATTTTTCCCGCTTATCCCCGTTTCGAACCCGATTTCGGGCGATTTTTCGAGGAATCGCGCGCGTTTTTTGCCCTGCGAAGCCCACTTTTTCTCGTCTTTCCTCGTCCTGACCCTAAATTCTGGAGATTTTTCGAGGAATATTTCGCGATTCTACCTCCGCCTACCGCATTTTCAATTCATGCTCCCTCACCCTTCACCTCCCTCCCCCACTTTCTTTCTCATTCCTCCCCACTTTTCCATCTTCCTCCCCAATTAACACACGAACGCGCACACCCTCGCGCACTACGCGCGTACGCGTACACCCGCACCTACTCGCAAGTCAGGAGGTTTTCGTTTATTGCCTTCACCGCTTCACCCACTCCTCGCAATCCACTGTGCACCAACGTGTTAGGGGTGAAGGAAAACAAGAAAAAGCCTTCACAAAATGCACAACAGCCTCACAATCAAAACATTAACACAGAGCACCCGATTTCACCCGCCGTAAACTTCATCTCATCACCGCGGTGAACCCCATCCATCACCACCGTGAACCTAAAAACAAAAAGCCTTCACCCCTTACTCACTGTACCACAACCATTTGCGGCATACCGGTGAAGAGGTGAAGGCTAAAAACAAAAACCTCCTGACGCGCGCGCGTACGCGCGAGGACAAAATGGAGGAAAAATTCAAGTGGCAGCCGCTTGCCCCCCCCCGATCACAAGCTCTAATATAACGCCGATCCAAACACTAGCCTTTCTCCATTGACGATAGAACAAGTATTCACTCGCGTTCCGAGCAGGCGGACGGAAAAAGCTTTGCGGATTTTGAGATGGATTTGATTTTGGATGGTCACAACCACGTCCTACTTACAATCGCGGAGCATTCCACAAATATGCTCTTCATGATCAGATTTGCCCATGGGAAGAAGTCCAATCCGTTGGCTAAAGCGGTCAGACGTCTGCCGCTACCCTACAAGAAACACATCAAGACCATAACCACAGACAATGGTCATGAATTTGCCGCACACGAGCTCATTACAAAGTATTTGAGAGCGTTATGCCTCATGGCAAAAGGGAGCGATTGAAAATACAAACAAACTCATCAGACAGTATATTCCCAAACAAGCCAACTTCGATGATTTTACAGATAAAAAGATTGCGAGTATACAAAAGAAAATCAACAGTAGACCCAGGCAAAAGCTGAGGTTTGAAACACCAAAAGCAGAGTTCTTCAAACGAATAGCCTAATTTTGCACTTGCCGGTTGACTCTACGCATTGGTTTGGGTGGAGGATTTCATGCATAGACAAGACCCAGGAAGCCCCGAAAAACCTCATAACAACACGTAGAGCCTCAAAAAGACATCTCTACATATAAAATCGCCTCACAAGGAAAAACGCTGCGGAATTGAGGTTAAAAACAAATAGGTGCTTAATTGGACTTCAATTAAGCACCTATTGGAGGTCAAGTAAGGCTTACGATGCAAGTAAGCACCTGTAAGGATTGGAATAAGGAAAAAACAGGACATTATGCCCCTCCCTTTTGGGAGGGGTAGGGGAAGTCCTCCTTTTATTTTTCAGTATAATCTGCGATGAGCTGCTGGAGTCCTTCTTTTGTGCGGGTGTCATACTTGGCAGCATCCATGCTCGACTTATTCAGATATTCCGCAGTCAGCTTAATTCTTTTCTTCTCGCTTCGTGTACCTAATAATGCTTTGTCGCCAAGATAGATAGCTTCCTTTCTGTCCTTCAGCTTCAGATAAAGTTCATCTTTATCTAATGGATGTTCCAGGATGTAATTGCCCTTTCCGTCGGTAAAGAGTACCTCGAAGAACTGTGGGTGGCGTGTTCCGAAATTAATAGAACCACTGCCGCCGGCGTTTCTTAACGCACCGTCTTTTGAGCCCTTTGTACCGATATAGGTCTTGCCACCTGCATAGACGGTTACGTTGTCTGCAGCCTTGAACTTCTGTTCGGTCTTGCCATTCGCACCGTTGTGCGTCAGTGTTACGACTGATCCCATTGCCGGTGCGTCAAGGTCGAGGATTCCACTGGTTCCTCTACCCATCTTCTTTTCAATAGATTCATATACGATAGTGATGTTGCCTTCGTGTGTCGTGCCGTCAGCAAGTACCACCTTGCCGGGCACATTATAGATGTTCACGGAAGCATCCCTGGCCTCTTTCACCAGCTGTCGTTCCTCATCGGCAGCCTGTTGCTCATCTGCTTTTGCCTTGTTTGCCAGTCGCAGCTTGATATTCTCCGTCATATCTCCCAGTGCATAGCCGTTTGCAAGCAGTTTTGATACCATACGGCGCACCATCTCGTTCTCGGAGAGTTTGAATGCAGTCTTGTATTGCAGGAAGGGAAGTTTCCTGCCATCACAGGTTGTTATGTTACTGAAATTCTCGCTGCGGCTCCAAGATTCGAGCTTAATTTCGGCTACCTGGTTGCCCACACGGTCCTTGACATAATAATTACTTTTGCCTAATGAAGGTTCAGTGACAAGAACCTTTCCCACCATCTCTTTGTTGATAATAATGTCGCCATTGTTGTTGATGGAGAAGGGATGCTGTGCGGTAAAGTCCTCATCGGTTTTCTCCATATTTTTGACTATGGTATAGATGCTGTCCCATTTTGCAGAGAAAGGACGCGAGCCCTGCTCGAAGAGGTCGTCAATGGTGGATTTCCTGATACCGTTCACTGCGATGAGCTGGGGGTTGCTGTCTAACAGTTTGTAGACAAGGAACTTCGTGTTGGACAGTACAATCCTGTCTTTCGGGTTTTGCAGTTCAAAGACTGCGCCTTCAGGTGATGTGAACTGGAGCCAGTCTTCTGGTGTGCTGATGCCTTGTTTTGTCCTGTTCGTAATGAAGAATGTGAACACCTTTTTCCCATCAGGCGTAGACAGGTCGCAGACTCTTTTCTCTTCTTTTACAAGTGCTACTGGTGTTCCGTCAAGTAATACCTCCCCTTTCTTTATTTTCAGGCTTTGGGCATGTGCGGAAAGCACCATGAAGCTGGCGATGAAGCCTAATACTGTTTTTCTCATTTTACTTATTTAGATTGATATGAATTGGCTGCAAAGGTAGTGATTTTATATATAACCCCAATTCCGCAGCATAAATTTTTGTAAGGTCTCCAAGTGTCTGAGAAACAAAGTTCTCAAAGCACTTGGATGTGTCAGAAATTTCATCTATCTTGGTGATGCAAACATAACAAGTAAGCAAAAAACTGACATGGCAAAGGTAGCAATTAAAAACGTAGAGTCAACCGGCAAGTGCAAAATTAGGCTATTCTTTTGTAGAACTCTGCTTTTGGTGTCTCAAACCTCAGCTTTTGTCTAGGTCTACTGTTGATTTTCTTCTGTATACTCGCAATCTTTTTATCCTTCGGAACTACCACCGCAGTTTAGCCTGCGCATGAAGAAAGCGACAGCTGTGGGCTACACAAAACTGCGCTGCATACTTGAATTTGTGGGTGGGCGGCAGCTCGTTTCGGAAATGCCGCTCCCGTGATGAACAAACAAGCAACAGCAAGCATCCCCTCTCCATACTGAGCAGCAGTGGAGAGGGGATGTTTGATTTCGCATTGAGCAGAAGGCGCTGCGCGGGAGAACTTCACCGCGTAGACCTTGATTCACATGATTAGAAACATGGAGTGGCCGGGACGGAGCAAGGGAGAAGGAATCAGCGTGTAGGGCAAACAAAAAAACGCACGATACGAAAACGTACCGTGCGTAAAACCTTACATTATGTCTGATGTACAGATCATCGTGATCCGCTTGGGACTCGAA
>CAJPLH010000194.1 GCA_905371275.1 Prevotellaceae bacterium | reverse complement strand
GCGTTTGAAAATCGCAATTTTCAGACGGTTTTGTAAGAAATTCCCTCGTTTTAGCGAAACAACACGTCGTTTGTGATGAAACAACACGTTGTTCGTGCGATTTTAAGGGACATTTTTCGGATTATGTCCGACGGAATTTATTTTTCTTCCCTCGCGATTTTGAAAACGTCCGACGGAATTTTATTTCCGACGGACAAAATCAGGGAAAGCTCTGAGGAAAATCAAGAAAAAGTCGGAGAATGTCGAAAAAAAAATTGAGAATCCGCGTAAGAATTATCGGAGGAATGATTTTGAACCCACGTATAAAACATTAGTTTCTTCCTAGTTTGTTCCAAATGCCGACCAAAATTCGTCCTGCATTTTAACACAATTCGAAGCGTTTTCTCTTAATAAATCATTATATAGAGGAGTATTGGTGCTGAATAAAGGCAATGTGGATATGGTTTCAGGCATCGATAATTTATCCGGCAAGGTTCAATACTAATTGTATTGTGTGGCATCATTACTAGAACCGTAGATTATTGTTTTGGGGCGAGTGCAAGGTAGAGAAATTGCATTTTATTTGCTCCGAATGTAGCCCTTACTGGCTTAGCGTTTTGATGCACAACAAGGAAAAACGGAGGAAAGTCTTGACAATTCCACAGAAAATGCTTATCTTCGCGAATAAACCAACAAAACATAGTAATTGCCTATCGAAACATCTTTACGCATCTACCACAACATAAACATCATTAGTTATGGAAACTTACAAAATGATGACCGACCAAACACTGGTGGGTTTATATATGATGGGATGCAACGAAGCTTTCGATTGCTTGCTAGAGCGATATAAAGATAGAATATTTCACTACATTCTCGCTCAAGTTCATCAAGAAGATTTGGCCAATGATCTCTTTCAAGAAACATTCGTCAAGGTTATTCTCAACTTACAACAAGGCAAATACTCAGACTCTGGCAAATTCTATTGTTGGGTCACACGCATTGCGCACAATCTCATCATAGACTATTTTAGACGAGGAACAGAACAAAGAACGTCTTCGTACGACAATGATACAGAACATTGGGAACATCTTGCTGTTCCAGAAACGGAAGATGCCGAGGAATATGAAGTTCTACTCAATAGTCTAGGCGATTTAGTTGATTTGTTGCCTCTCGAACAACAGGAAGTTGTAAAGTTGCGCTATTTTCAAGACTATTCTTTCAAAGAAATAGCCAGTAAAACAGGCGTAAGCATCAACACTTCTCTCGGGAGAATGCGTTATGCGTTGATGAACCTGCGCAAAATAGCTCAAGCCCAACAAATCATCTGGGAATGAACCTTGATGATCAGTATTGGGCTTAGCAACAATGCTAAAACATTTACTTAGTCCTAGAATGAGGATTAGTTTTCTCTAAATTTCATTCCGATATGAGATACTAAAAAGGCCATAGGCACGTTATAAGGGTACGCTATATCTACTCTTATTACGTGCCTATGATTGATTCTACATCGCAACATTCTTCTCAACCTCGTTCAACAACGCTCGAACAACTCAAACAATTTGCGAGAGAATGTACATACTTGGCTCAAAACACGCCAAATGCTCCCGACATTTTTGCGCAACTAGCAAACTTTCAACGCAACACTTGTTAAAACAACGCCACAAAATCCCTACCCTATTTTATATGAAAAAGATTCTACTCCTTGGTTCTGGAGAACTTGGCAAAGAGTTCACCATCGCAGCGCAACGCCTAGGGCAACACATCATTGCTTGTGACAACTATCCTGGTGCACCTGCCATGCAAGTGGCGGACGAATTTGAAGTTTTCTCAATGCTAGACGGTGATGCGCTCGATGCAGTAGTAGCTAAGCACAAGCCCGATGTTATCATTAGTGAGATTGAAGCCATCCGCACCGAACGCTTATACGATTATGAGAAACAAGGAGTTAGAGTTGCGCCTTCCGCACGAGCCGTAAACTTTACGATGAATCGTAAGGCCATTCGCGACTTAGCTGCAAAAGACTTAGGACTAAAAACGGCTAAATACTTTTATGCCACTACATTGGAGGAATTACAAAAGGCAGCCGATAGCATTGGCTATCCTTGCATCGTCAAACCGCTAATGTCATCGAGCGGTAAAGGACAAACGCTTGTAAAAGGTCGAGAGGACGTAGCTGGTGCCTTTGACTACGGAATGGCAGGAAGCCGTGGCGATGTAAAAGAATTGATTGTTGAAGAATTCATTCAATTTGACTACGAAATAACGCTTCTCACCGTTACACAAGACAACGGCAACACGCTCTTTTGCCCTCCCATCGGACATGTGCAAAAAGGCGGAGATTATCAAGAAAGTTTTCAGCCAGTTGTTATGTCGTCTGCACATTTGAAAGAAGCACAACGCATGGCCAAAGCTATCACAGAAGCCCTTACCGGTGCAGGACTTTGGGGCGTGGAGTTCTTCATCAGCGAAAAGAATGGAGTTTACTTCAGCGAGCTCTCCCCTCGTCCCCACGACACAGGAATGGTGACCCTGGCAGGTACGCAAAACTTCAATGAATTTGAATTGCATTGTCGCGCTGCCCTAGGTTTACCCATTCCGTTAGTGAAAACTCTACGTCAGGGAGCAAGCGCAGTCATCTTAGCCAAAGACACATCCAACACTCCTCCTCTTTATAAAGGACTTGAACTCACTTGCGAAGAAGATGCCGATTTGCGCATCTTTGGAAAGCCGACCACGCGCCCCAATCGACGCATGGGGGTGGTGGTAGTGAGTGGTGAGATGACAGAAAACCTCGATGACATTCGCAACAAAGCCAAACGGTTAGCAGGCTATGTAGAAGTAGTCACTGCAACTCCAAACGACTAGTCCGATATATCAGCAACTCCTAGCAGTATTTTAACGAATTTACTTGCATAGATGTTGTTGCAAGGCAATGTTTTTCCCGAAAAGTGGCCGCACCTCAAACCCAAAGTTTGTGATGCGGCCACTTTTATAACTGTATGCCTAATGGCTATCGCGTTTATTCTGCACCAATATAGACAGGGCGGATGCAATCTCCTTTTGTTCCATCATCTCCCTGATCTATGCCATACACCCCATCACGATCAGCAGAGATGAAATATCCCCAACTGTCTTGGTCTTCCCAAACTTTACCCACCCAATAGTAGGCACCATATCCCACATTTCTCAACTCACCTTTTTCGTAGCGTGAGCCAGCACTAGGGAAAAAGACTCCTTTTGCGATGTCTTCTTCTGTCAATGGTTTGGCAGAGCGTAGATTACGTTCGGGCACTCCATTAGCAGGATTAGTTGCGAGAAAACCGTAGATTTTCATACCATTAGTTTCCACATATCCATACTGCCATGATGCGTCATTGAGGAGTGCAATCGATTCCTTGCGAGAAGGCAAACGATATTTCCCTTTTGTTGCCCAAAAAGCCAAATCACCAAAAGCAGCTTTCTCAAAATCTGTGGTTGCGTTCTGCAGCTTTGCATCTGTGAACAGCTTGCCTTCAAAACTTGTATTTGCTGTTCCACCATGAGTTTCATCAATGGCCAAAGCATTTGCACCAACCACTCCCATATTAAAGTGGTCTACCTGATCAGCTGCTTGTGGGGTTTCACTGCGACTGCCTTCTCTACTAACACCTGACATAGGATTAAAATAATCCCATTGATTGGCGGCAATTTTCCAGACACCTTTGTCGTATTGCAAATTGCCCGTTGCCCATTTCACACCAGCAACTTCCACAAATTGGGGAGCAGAGGGTTGAGGTTTGGGCAAATCGTTTTCGTCAACAGTGATTTCTTTGATGCTTTCCATAGGAAAAGCAAGCACCGTTCCGTCTGTTTTC
>CAJPLH010000193.1 GCA_905371275.1 Prevotellaceae bacterium | reverse complement strand
CCACGCACCGCCAAATTGCGATCCACGGTGTGCGTGTAGTTCAATTGCAAAACATATTGTTTGCCGAGATAGTAATTGAGGGCAAGTCCCCAGTTGGTTATCAAACTGTTCCAGCGCGTGGCATCATCGCGATAGCAGTCCCAGCGACCATAAACTTTCAAATCCTTGCATTGTGGCACTGGCACTCCCACCATAGCATACCAACCATCGCTTTCTGTGGCACCACCTCTGGTTGTTCCTCCCACGCTATGCGCATATTCTCCACGCGCACTCCACGCGCCTTCGTAGGTGAAACCTATGTCGTAGCGCGCACGACGCAGCGTATTATTCAGATTTTTCTCGTCGGTATAATAGCCATTCCACCCAAATGCACCAATGCGCAAGTCCTTTGTGGGCATCACCCACAATCCGCCAATCAAATCCTTGTGGCGATCAACGTCTTTGTGGTTGGTGCCTTGACCGTTGTAAATACCCACTTGGTAGTGCAACAATCGATGGCCGTCGGTTTGGGGAAGCAGGTCTCCTTGCATTTGGAAACCGATGTCGCGACCATTAGACACGTGTTCGCCAATTCGGTCGCCGATGCTTTGCAATTTTATGGCAATTTGTGAGAAACTGCCTAACCCCACCATCATGGGGTGAATAGGGTTGTCGAAACCAAAGCAACGCTTGAATTGTCCCAAACGAGGTTGCCATTCTTTGTATCGCGTCCATTCGGTGTAGGCATCAAGCACTCTCGGTCCTCTGTCCACGCCAGGCGCACCGCTGAGTTCTAATTGCAAGCGATAAGCCACATCTTTCCAGACCATACCATTGGCTAAGGCACGCACAATGCGTACATTGAAACCGCCATCGGTGGCTAGATTTTCACGGTCTGTTGTCGAATACTGTGTCATGATGCAACCACCCAGTTTTACCGTGGGTTTGAAGGGTGCTTCCACTTTTGGAGTTCCCTCCTTTGAGGTGCAAGCAGGTGCTTCTTCCAACGAACGGGAAAAGGCCGTTGGTGTTTTGGCAACAGTGTCCTCTTGCAGGTGCATCGAAGGGTTCAAATCACTTGCATAAGCCTGAGAAGCGCACAAACAACTGGCAGCACAGGCCATAAAGGCAACGAGATGTTTCATAAATGAGAGTTTCTAACGTTAAACCCCAATCGGTCATTAGACCGTTATAGTACGTTCGTAATTGAAAAGATAACTTCCTGTCATCTTTCATTTTCTTGTTAGCATCTTGTTTTTCGTTCGTTCTCGCCGTAGCCCGCTACGCCTTCGAACCAACGGTAAACAACCTGCTCAACAACCTAATGAAATCTGTTCAGAATCTAATGACCGATTTGGGTTAAAGATTTTCAATGCAAAGTTACAAAAACTCCGTACTTTGCAAAGGTTTGTTCACGCTTTTTTTTGATGTGCGCACGCTTTTTTATTCTTCCTCCGATGTTCCTTCTATTTCTTCTCTTCTACATAAAAATGTCAGGTCTACTTGTAAAAATACCCCTTTAAGCGTTGGAGAGTTGATTTTTTCTTTTTATATTTGCAGCACTGAAATGAGCTATTTGTGCTCCACAACATTGTATAATACATCACAATAATAATCCATTATGGAAGAAATCATCGATAAACCCTACGTGATTGGCCTCGATATGGGCGGCACGAACTCCGTATTCGGTATTGTAGATCAGCGTGGAACGATTCTCGCGCAAACAGTCATTGCTACCAAAGACTATCCCGACATCAACGACTACGTGGCCGCTGCTGTGAAAGCCTTGCAACCTGCACTCGATGTGGTGGGTGGCATTGACAACATTCGTGGCATGGGCATCGGTGCGCCAAGTGGCAATTTCTATAATGGCACCATCGAACGCGCTGCCAACCTCATTTGGCAAGGAGAAATTCCCATTTGCGACCTCTTCGAAAAAGCACTTGGCATCCCTGTTCGCGTGACGAATGATGCTAACGCTGCTGCACTGGGCGAAATGACCTATGGTGTGGCACGTGGTATGAAAAACTTTATTATGATTACCCTTGGCACTGGTGTCGGTTCGGGCATCGTTGTGGATGGTCGTGTGGTTTATGGTTCTGACGGTTTTGCCGGTGAACTCGGTCACGTGGTGATTGATCACTCTGAAGCTGGTCGCCAATGTGGTTGCGGCCGCAAGGGTTGTCTTGAAACGTACTGCTCGGCTACGGGTGTGGCACGCACTGCACGCGAATTCTTGTCAAAGTCTGACGCTCCCTCTCCTCTTCGCGACATCGACCCTGAAAAAATCACTTCATTTGATGTGTTCCAAGCAGCAGAGAAAGGCGACAAAATCGCGCTCGAAATCTTTGAATTTACAGGTCAACTCCTGGGACGCACCTGCGCAGACTTTGCTACTTTCAACACTCCCGAAGCTTTTGTGTTCTTCGGCGGTCTTGCCAAGGCTGGCGAATACTTGATGGAGCCACTTCGTCGTGCATATGACGAACACGTGCTCAAAATTTTCAAGATTAAGGCTAAACTACTCATTTCCACACTCAAAGGTTCTGAGGCAGCCGTGCTCGGTGCTTCCGCTCTGGGTTGGGAATAATGTCTCTCTATGGGGATTGTTTTTCGCGCTATCCCCTTGTTTTTATTCTGATAATACAACAACTCCTCGCTTATTTAGGCGAGGAGTTGTTGTGCTTTAATCCCAATCGGTCATTAGATTGTCAATCATTCGAGCAGGATTTTAGACCAAGTGATAGTTCATTGGCTTTAGTATCCACGAAAATAGTGAGATTGAGCTCTACGGAATAAAATTGTTGAGTTCGCATTGCATTTTTAGGGTAAAAAAGTACGCTAAGTCGAAAGAAGTTTGTATTTTTGGAGACCGAATGACACTTTCTTAGCAAAGAAGTCACAAGATAAAATTGAACCAAAAGTAACGCAATATGATTATCCACTTCCAACTCAATTATCTCACTCAATGGGGAGAGCACATTGCTGTTGAAATCGATGGCAATGCTAATCAGCCTGTCGCTCTATCCACCGAAGATGGCCAACACTGGGAGACCACCGTCAAATTGTCTGATCGTCATGCCGGAGAATTGGTGACTTATCGCTACAGTGTGTGGCGTGGACATCAACGCGTACGCCAAGAACGTGGTGCACAGCGACACATCATTCACGCCGAAAGTCAAGTAGAAGCTGCTTATTTTGCCAATGACAACTGGCGCGATTTACCTCAACACAATGCGCTCTTCTCGCTCGCCTTTTCAGGAGATTTCGGAAAGGGGCATCCAGCTTCAGCTTCTTTGGCTAAATCTACCTACACGCTGCGTGTGCTTTGTCCCACACTCCGTGAGCGCGGACTGAAACTCGCTATCTTGGGCGAAGGTAAGGCTTTGGGCGCATGGCAACCCACAGGGGCTATCGTTTTTGAAGAAGTGGCAGCCAACCACTGGCAACTGACTCTCGATGCGCAACAATTTGCTAAAGCCTATGACTACAAATTTGTGGCGGTAGACAGCAATGGCAATGTGGAAGAATGGGAAGGCGGCAACAATCGCCTGTTGGTGGTGCCTGAACTCGCTGAAGGTGTGCACTATTTTGCACCTGAAATAGAACTTTATTTCTCCAACATTCACCCACGTGTGGCAGGTACTGCCGTTCCTGTCTTCTCGCTCCGCAGCGAAGGTAGTCAGGGTGTGGGCGACTTCGGAGATTTGAAGAAAATGGTGGACTGGGCAGTGACGACTCAACAAAAGGCGTTGCAGATTTTGCCCATCAACGACACCACAATTACGGGAACGTGGGTGGATTCTTATCCTTATAACTCTATCTCCATCTATGCTTTCCACCCCATGTATGTGGACTTGAGAGAAGTGCCAAAGTTGAAAAATGCGGCGCAACAAGCACAATTCGACAAAGAATTTCGTGAACTCAACT
>CAJPLH010000192.1 GCA_905371275.1 Prevotellaceae bacterium | reverse complement strand
TGGTTTGAAGGTGCGCAGAGTGTGGGTATTTGCGGAGCGACTTCTACTCCTAAATGGTTGATGGAAAAATGTGCCGAACGCGTGCGAGAAATCACCACTTAAGCGAATGATGCTACGCATTAAACCAAAGTTCTACCCACTTCTTCAACCCACAAGCTGAACATTTCCTTTGCCCTTGCCGCGTTCTTCTGCGGCAATGATGGACAACTCAACAACAATAAGACCTTTTCCCAAAATGAATATAGCTCTTTTGCTCTCAGGCGGTGTAGACAGTGCCGTTGCCACCCATCTTTTGGTGGAGCGTGGACTGCGACCCGACTTGTTTTACATCAAAATCGGTATGGACGATGACGAAGATCTCACCTGCACCGCAGAAGAAGATCTCGAACTCTGCCAAGCCATTGCGCGCCGTTACGGTCTTCCCCTCGAAGTCATTGATTTGCAAAAAGAATACTGGGAGCGTGTGGTGTCTTACACTATGGATCATGTGCAACAAGGACTCACTCCTAACCCCGATGTGATGTGCAATCGTCTCATCAAGTTTGGCGCGTTCGAAGAAAAGGTGGGACACGGCTACGACCGCATCTGCACAGGACACTATGCACGCGTGGTGCGCGATAACGAACTCTTTGCCGATCCGCGCTCCGGAGAAAGCATCGACCTCTCAAGCAGTGCTTCGTGGTTAGGCACTGCTCCCGACCCCATCAAAGACCAAACCGACTTTTTGGCGCAACTCGACCGTCATCAAGTGGAAAAAATTATGCTTCCTCTCGGACATCTTCGCAAAGAACAAGTGCGCCAAATCGCATTAGACAACAAACTCGCGCCTGCGCGTCGCAAAGACTCACAAGGCATTTGTTTTTTGGGAAAAATCAACTACAACGACTTCGTGCGCCGCTTCTTAGGTGAGCGCGTGGGTAATGTCATCGAACTCGAAACAGGCAAAAAGGTGGGAGAACACCGCGGCTATTGGTTCCACACCATCGGTCAGCGCAAGGGTTTAGGCCTCGGAGGCGGCCCGTGGTTCGTAGTCAAAAAGGATTTAGCTGAAAACATTCTCTATGTTTCTCATGGCTACGACAATCTGCTCCAATACGGTCGCTCGTTCAACATCGCGGGTTTCCACTTCCTCACAGGCGACCCTTGGCCGTCTTCGGGCAGCATCGATGTCACCTTCAAAGTGCGCCACACCGACCGCTGGCGCACCGGACTTCTCACGCGCACCACAGATGGCGGTTTCCACATCGATGGTGACGAACCCATCCAGGGCATAGCACCAGGACAATTTGGAGTGGTCTATTCTCGCGATGGACGCATCTGCATCGGTTCTGGAGAAATTGCCATTTGAACTCAAATCGGTCTCTTTTCTGTAACAAATTGCACAATAACGGTCTAATAACCTATTTGGGTTGAACTGCTGATTTCTCCCCCACACATTTCTAAACAACAATGATTTAATTCAACATCAGTGGTAATCTAAACACCAATGGCGAAATCCTACACTTCCAACTTCAGTGCGAAGCGAATGGCAAAAATCTACATTGAGGTGCTGCGTCTGCTCCAACTCAAACGGATGTCGCGCAATGCCAAAGTCACTGCGCGCGACATTGCCCAAGAAATAGGTTGCGACCACCGTGCCATCAGTGCTGCCATTTCCACACAATGCGGGTTGAATTTCCACCAACTCATAGCGAAAATTAGGAGTCACGAAGTTACTTTACTCCTCGTTGACCCCAAATTCTTTGACTACACCGTTGAAGAAATCGGACTTCATTGCGGATTTGCTTCGCGACAATCCTATTATAATGCCTTTCATCGCAATTATAATATGACTCCACGACAATATCGCCTGCAACACCTCAAGAAATCTTGAGACGTTGCAGGCGATAGCCTTTTCTAATGCTTATGTCAAGAGAAACAATGCTTCCTAACAAGTCTGTTCGTCAGCGAAGTTTCTCCCTTAGTGTAAGTTTCTCGCGTCACCATACAGGGTGTAGCAGAAAGAAACAGTCGCATCATCACGCCAATTTCTCATCTCTCACATACGTCATAAACTCATCGTAGGGCAAGAATCTTCCTCCCAAAGATTGAAGATGTTCGGTGCGCAATTGACAATCAATCAACCAATTGTCGCGCTCTTTCAATCGTTCTGCCAACGTAGCCAATGCCACTTTCGAAGCATTGGGAGCAAACGAGCACATACTTTCACCACAAAACGTGCGACCAATCTCCACCCCATACAAACCGCCTATAAATTCGTCATTTTGCCACACTTCAACACTGTGCGCTATGCCGCGTCGATGCAATTCCAAATAGGGTTCCATCAGATGTTCTCCCAACCACCGACCGCGTTCACGATGCCGCCCATTCACCGAGCCGCAACCACGCATCACGCGCTCAAAGTCTTGGTCGAAAGTCACACGATATTTCCCACTCCTCAACAGTTGGCGCAGAGAGTGCGAAATGTGCATTTCATTTGGGAAAATGACAAAACGCTCAGGCGGACACCACCAATGAGGTTCATCCTTATCATCAAAAGCATACCACTGAAAAATCCCCAGTTCATAGCCCGCCATCACCCATTCTGGCGTAACCTTTCCACCAATCGCCAAAAGACCATCATCATCGGCATTATGCGGATCGGGAAATTCTATGTTATTTTTGTCGAGGTAATAAATCATAACTCATTTAATGACCGATTTGGGTTTAATCGTCTGACGGCTTAGACGTTTTCTTTGTTATTTTTTTAGTGGTGCGCTTCTTTTCTTGTGTTTTATTGGCAGACCCACTCGCAGGAGATGCCTTCTTTGCACTCTTTGGCAAAGACTTTTTCTCCACACGCGCGGTTTTAGTCTTTGAAGAAGAAGCATTTACAACTGCATCTTCCTCCTTTTCAGTAGAAACAGTCAAAGGCGTAGTCGTCACCACCAACTTTTCCTCTGCCACATCCACGTGTGCCACTCCACCGTGCTTCAAATCACCAAAGAGCAACGAGCGAGTGAGCAGCGGTTTGAGTTCACGCGCCACAATACGTTCTATTTCGCGCGCACCATATTCGGGAGTATAGCCCAGATTGAGCAAATAGTTTTCAGCAGCAGCAGAAAGTACCAAGTCCACACGGCGCGCTTGAAGTTTATGGCGCAAAGCATCCACCTTCTTACCGAGAATGAGTTTCGCCATCTCAGCATTCATAGCGTTGAATACCACCGTTGCAGAAAGACGATTGAGGAATTCGGGTTTGAAAGTCCGTTTCACCTGTGCCAACATCGCCTGTCCAGGCGCAACACTGCCACCAAATCCCACTGACGCTTGGTGCGCGTGCTGCGCTCCAGCATTGGAAGTCATCACCACCACCGCATGACGGAAATCGGCTTGACGCCCTCTCGTGTCGGTGAGCGAAGCATTGTCCATCACTTGCAGCAGAAGGTTGAAAATGTCGGGATGCGCCTTTTCAATTTCGTCTAAGAGCAACACGCAATGGGGATTGCGACGCACTGCATCGGTGAGCAATCCACCATCTTCATACCCCACATAGCCTGCAGGCGCACCAATGAGACGCGCCACTGTGTGCTTCTCGGCATATTCACTCATGTCGAAGCGCAACAACTCCACACCCATTTCTTCAGCCAGCACTTTGGCCACTTCCGTTTTACCCACTCCTGTGGGCCCTACAAACAAAAGCGACGCCACGGGTTTACGCTCATCCGTCAGTCCAGCGCGCGACAGCAACACAGCCTCGGTCACAGCCGAAATGGCCTCATCTTGACCGAAAATCTGACGTTTCATGGCCGGTTCGAGCGACTGCAAATCAGACACTTCGCTTGTTTCCACATCGCGCAAGCTTTCCACTTTGCAAATGCCGGCCAACACTTCATCGATGAGCGCCTTGCTCACCACTTGATTTTCAGCAGGATGCACTTCACGATAGGACGCAGCTTCGTCAATGAGGTCAATGGCTTTGTCGGGAAGGCGACGATCATTGATGAATCGCGCAGAACGATCCACGGCATGACGC